>NZ_PYSV01000009.1 GCF_003028415.1 Deinococcus arcticus | reverse complement strand
GGTGGTCGAATTCTGTAGGACTCAGCCCGACCAGCCGCTCAAAGGAACGTGCTCTGGACGTCAACTTCTCCAGCCGCAACACGCCTCAAGCTACCCACTTCCACTCCTACTGCGCAACAGGTCTTGAGGTGCAACGTCCTGAGGTCGCGGCTGCCCCAGCCCCCTCCCCCAGACTCGCAGAGCTGCGCCCGGCAAACGTGGACTTACGCGGGAGGGCGGCTCTCGTTCGCTCCGTGTCGTCTCGCCTGCCGATGAACAGAGGCAGACGTGCACGACGGCCTCGTCTGGACCCGGGCGGTGCGGGGGCAAGGCGTCCTGGAGCGCCCTGGAAAGTTCTCCTGATGAAGGAACCGTTATGAAGGAACAAAGAACATAGTCCTGGAGACGGGTGCCCTTTCCCGGCTGCACCACGTCCCTGCTGACAGAGTGTCATCACGTTGGAGGCGTAGGGTGGGGGGGTGAGACGCCTGCTGACTGCCCCCCGCGAACCTGTGAGTGCCCTGACCCACTGGGCGGGGGCGCTGGCGGCGCTGCTGGTGCTGTTTCCGCTGCTGGGGTGGGCGCAGCGGCGGGGGCTGGCGCTGTGGCCGTTTGCTGTATTCGGCGTGAGTATGGTGGCGCTGTACGCGGCCAGCGCCAGTTACCACTCGTTTGCGCCGGGCGAGCGCGGGCTGGTGTGGCTGCGCAAGCTGGACCACGCCGGCATCTTTCTGCTGATTGCGGGCAGCTACACCCCGGTGGCCTACTACGGCCTGGACGGCGTGTGGCAAGGCGCCGTGCTGGGGCTGGTGTGGGGGATTGCCCTCAGCGGCATCGTGCTCAAACTGGTGACCATGCGCCTGCCGCGCTGGGTCAGCACCGGGCTGTACCTGGGCATGGGCTGGCTGGCAGTGATCTTCCTGCCGCAACTGGCCCGGTCGCTGGATGGCCCCGCGCTGTTCTGGCTGGCGGCCGGTGGGGTGCTGTACTCCATCGGCGCGGTGATTTACGGCACCAAGCGCTGGAACCCGCGCCCCGGCGTGTTCGGCTTTCATGAAATCTGGCATCTGTTCGTGCTGGCCGGCACCGCTGCCCACGTGGCCATGATGTTCCACCTGGGGTAGGGGCAAGGCGGTTCATCACAGGGCGAAGGCCGGAGAAGTGGAATCCTCCGGCCTTCGCGTTGTCCCTGCCCTTTTGTCGCTGCTGCTCAGGTCACCACACTGAGAATGGTGTCACGCACGGTGCTGATCAGGGCGCCCAGCTGCTCGCTGAACAGAAAGATAAACAGCATCACGATCAGGAAGCTGAAGGGCTGGGCTTCAAACTGCGCGAGGCTGCGCCCCAGCGACGGCACCAGCCCGCCCACGATGCGGCTGCCGTCCAGCAGGGGAATGGGCAGCAAGTTGAAGATGGCCAGGCCCAGGTTCACGCTCAGCACGGTCACCACAATGGTGCCCACGGTGTTCAGGCGAAAGCCGTCTGAGAGGGCCTCGCGGGGCAGCACTGCCACCAGTGCCACACACAGCAGCGCAATCACCAGGTTGCTCAGGGGGCCAGCCGCCGCCACCCCCACGTTGCCCCAGCGGCTGAGGTTGCGGGGGTTCACCGGAACTGGCCGCGCGAACCCGAAGGGCGCGAACAGCAGCAGCAGCGAGCCGATGGGGTCTAGGTGGTTGAGCGGGTTCAGGGTGACCCGGCCGAAGCGGCGCGGGGTGGGGTCGCCCAGCCGGTCGGCCGTCCAGGCGTGCGCGAACTCGTGAATCGCCAGGGACAGCAGCAGCGCCCCGGCCACGATCAGGAAGGCGACCGGGTCGCTGCTCAGCAGTGAGATAAGGCCCATACCCCGGCATTCTAGGGGTTAGTCCTGGCGGCCTTCCGTCGCCACAAACGCTTTGAGGGCCGCGCGTTCCTCGTCCGGGCTGCGAAGGTGTCCGGCGCGGCGCAGCGCGGCCAGATGCGCCAGGGCCGCGCCCACCGCCCGCCCCGGGGGCACGCCCAGCGCCAGCACATCCTTGCCTGTCAGGCCCGCATAGGCGTCCGGGCGCAGCAGCGCGCGCAGGGTGCGCTCTGGCGTGCCCGGTGGAAAAAAGGTGTCGGACAGCGCGCGGGCCAGCAGCGCGCCGGGGCGCTCGCCCAGGGTCAGCAGGCGGGCCAGGGCGGCCGGGTCGGGGGCGGCGTGCAGCAGGGCAGCGGCATAGGCTGTGTCCGGGATGATCTGTCCCTCGTCCCGCAGCCGGTCCAGGGCCAGCAGCAGCGCCGGGTCGGGCAGCAGGCCGCCCGCTCCCCAGTCTGCCAGTTGCGCCGCCGCCTGCCCGGGCCGGGGCTCTTGCAGCAGCAGCTTCAGCTCGGCCCACAGGCGTGGGGTCTGCGGGGCCAGGGCCAGCGCCGCCGGCACCTGGGCCAGCAGCTCCGGGTGGGCGCGCAGCTCCAGGCGGGCCCCCACCCGCGCGGCGCGCACGAGGCGGCTGGGGTCGTCCTCAAAGGAGCGTCCATGCAGCGGGCGCAGCACCCGGGCCTCTAAATCGTTCAGGCCGCCGGTGGTGTCCCGCAGGGTGACCTCGCCGCTGGGGGACACCTGCAGGGCCAGGGCATTCACGCTGAAATCGCGCCGCCGCAGGTCGTCGTCCAGGGTGCCGGGTGCGGGTACCGGATTGCCGCCGGGCACCGGGTAGTGTTCGCGCCGCGCCTGCACCAGATCGGCAGTGCGGCCGTCCGGCAGGGTCAGGGTCGCGTTGCCGAAGGCCGGGTGAAAGACAAAGGGCCGCCCCGAGGCGCGGGCCAGGGCTTCCACCTGGCCCCCGGGCACCACCACGTCCAGGTCCAGCGGGGTGTGGCCCAGCAGCGCGTCGCGCACGGCGCCGCCGACCAGCGCAATGCCTTCAGGGGCGGCGCGGGCGGCCAGGGCCGAGAGCCACTGCACATCCCCGGGTTGCAGCCTCGCCCAGATGCGCTGCGCGGGGTCAGTCACTGCTGGGCGGTCCCGAACGCCGAGGCGTCCAGTGTGAGCTGGACCTGACGGGTCTGCCCGGCGCGCACCACCGTCAGGGTCACGGTGTCGCCCTCCTTGCGGTCAATCAGGGCCGATTGCAGGTCCTCGTAGGCGTCCACAGGCTGGCCGCCAGCAGCCGTGATCACGTCGCCGCCCAGCAGAATCACGCCGCCCCGGAACGCGGCCTCGCGGGTGCCGGGGCGCAGGCCGGCGCGCGCGCCGGCGCTCCCCGGCTGCACCGCCCCCACCACCAGCCCGCGTTCGGGCAGCCGCAGGTCGCGCTTGCCCCGGGTGGAGAGCACGCTCAGGCCCACCGGCAGCACCTGCCCGCGCGACTGCACCAGCAGCCCCGGCGTCACGCCGATGTCCGGGGCGCGCACCACCTGCCCCCCGGCCGCCTGCAGGCGGGGCAGCAGGCGGCGCGCCGTGTTGATGGGAATGGCAAAGCCCACCCCCGCGCTCTGGCCCACGCCCGTGGCCTGCCCGCTGGGCGAGTAGATCTGGGTGTTGATGCCAATCACGCGCCCGCTGCTGTCCAGCAGGGGCCCGCCACTGTTGCCTGGATTGATGGCGGCGTCGGTCTGAATGGCCTTCTGGGTCAGGCCCGCGCCCGCGCCAGAGGTGGAAAACCCGATGGGAATCTGGCGCGCGGTGCTGCTCACAATGCCCTCGGTGACGCTGAACTCTAGCCCAAACGGCGCGCCCATGGCAATGGCCTTCTGGCCCACCTTCAGGGTGTCGCTGTCCCCCAGCGGAATGGGCCGGATAAGGTTTTTGCTCAGCTCCGGCGCCCGAATGAGCGCGAGGTCGTACTGCGGCGCCAGCCCAATGACCTCGGCGGGCACGCTGCGCTCCTGGTTCATCACCCGCACGGTGATGCGGTCGGCGGCGCCCTGTCCGCCTTCTCCGGCCACCACGTGGTAGTTGGTCAGGATGTCGCCCGCCTCGTTCACGAAAAAGCCGCTGCCCAGGCCCTGGCGCACCTGATCGGGCGCGGCGCCGAACATCATGGCAAAGGGGTCCTGGGCCACCACATCCTCGGTGCTGATAAAGACCAGCCCCGGCTCAAAACGCCCCACCACGTCAATGGTGTTCTGTTCGTTCTGCAGCCGGGCGCCGCTCTCATTCAGTGGCGCCCGGGCTGCTGGCTGCGCCCCGCCGGTGGGCACCTGGTCCCGCAGCAGGGTGGCGCCCAGCCCCAGGCCCAGCAGCACCAGCAGCACCCCCAGTCCTTTGCTTCTCATGGGGGCATTATCCGCCAGCCGGCGGGCGCGGCCTGAAGCGGCGGTGTGCTCTGCTTTATGGATGGCAGCGACCTTTCCACTTGAAGCGGCCCAGCAGGCGCTGAAGGCGGCGCTGGGTGACGTTCTGGCCCGGGGCCGCCCGGACGGCGTGTTCGCCCTGGCGCCCGGCGGCCCTGGCAGCGTGCCCGCCCTGGCCGATCTGGACGCCCCCGAACTGCACCTGGACCTGCTGCCCGAAACGCCGACGCTGGCGCAGGTACAGCAGTTGCGTGCCCTGGGGTATGTGCCCGCGCAGGCCCCCGGCGAGTGGACCCACCCGGGCGGCTGGCGACTGGTGCTGTGTGATCACGGCAGCGGCTGGCGCGCCCAGCAGGCGGCCCTGCGCACCCTGCTACTGGCCGATGCAGCCGCTGCACAGACCTACCGCGCTGTGTTCACCCACAGCGGGCGACAGGCCGCCGACGAAGCGCTGGCCCCGGCGGCGCTGGCCCACCACGCCCGGACGGTGGGGTTCACGCCCGCCGCGCAGGTGGCCGAACTGTTCTGGCCGCTGGACGGTTTCTGGATGTTCGTGGCCGGCACCGCGCTGGACCTGCACCTGGGCCGCGTGGCCCGCCCCCACGATGACCTGGACGTGGCCCTGGAGCGCGCCGCGCAGGCCCAGCTGCCACAGCTGCTGCGCGGCTGGCGGCTGGATGTGCCGGTGGACGGGGCCTACCAGCCCTACACCGGGCCGCTGAACGCCCCGCTGCATCAGGTGCACGCCCGGCACCCGGCCCTGCCCGGCGTACAGCTGCTGGACGTGTTGCTGAGCGACCTGAGCGGCGGCCTGTGGCGCTACCGGCGCGAGCCCCGCCTGACCCTGCCTCTGGTCCGCGCCCGTCGCTTCAGCCCGGACGGCCTGCCCTATCTGGCCCCGGAAGCCGTGCTGCTGTTCAAGGCGGGCGCAGCGGACCGTCACCCCCGGGGCAAGGATCAGGGCGACTTTGAGCGGGTGGCGCCCACACTGGATAGGGCGGGCAGGGCGTGGCTGCGCGGGGCGTTGAAGGAGACGCAACCGGGGCACCGCTGGCTGGGGGAGCTGGACTAAGAAAACCGCCCCCGGGGAGGGGGCGGCGAGAGAAGGAGGGTTAAGGACGTTGCCCCTCACGTTGCGACTTTGCAGGAGAGCACCGCAAAGTCTCCACGCCCGGTGCAACGTCCTTTTTTCGAGACTCGCTTCGCTCGGTTGATCGGGGGCTTGGCAGCGAGTGACTTAGTTGGTGCCGCTAAACGTCACTGAGGTGTTTTGCGGGTTGGCCACGGTGCTGGTGCCGTCACGGAAGACAAAGTCGGTGGCGTTGTCACCCGTGTCACTGATCTGCCCGTTGGTCACACGCCGGGCCCAGCTGATCTGCGTCGTGACCCCAGTGGTCGGGCCGTTGGTCAGGCAGGTGCCCTCGCAGGCGGTGCTGCCAGCCGTCGCGAAGCCGGCCAGATCGACGATGGCACTCGTGCCGTCAAGCACGCGGATGGCGCGGTTGTCAGTAAAGCCCGTGTTGTACGTACCGTTGCCCGTGACGGTCATGCTGTAGCCACCTGAGCCGTTGTTGGTGATCAGGTAGAACTGCCCTGGTTGCAACGTCGTATTGGCGGGAACGGTGAAGCGGGTGAACCAGAAGGGGCTGGTGGTGGTGTTGGCCTGCACCAAGTACCCACCGATATTCATCGCTGCGTTGCCGGCGTTGTACAGCTCGACAAATTCATCGTTGCCACCAGCGGGGCCCCGGAAGCGGAATTCGCTGATCATCAGCCTGCCCATGGCGCCACTGGTCACCGTCACGGTGAAGGTCACACTACGGCTCTGGCCTCCACTGCCGGTGGCCGTCAGGGTCGCCGTGTAGGTGCCTGCGCTGCCGCCCGTGGCCGTGATCGTGAGGGGGGTGGTGTTCCCCGTGGTTGTTCCAGGGGTCACCGTCAGGGTTGGTGCGCCAGCACCTGCCGCCGTGGCGGTGTAGCTCAGGGTCCCCACGCCGTAGGCCGTGACTGTCGTGCTGCTGGCCCCGGTGTTATCCGAGGTGTTGTAAGAGATGTTGTTGGGCGTGCCCAGCACAATGCCGTTGACATTGACGTTGTAGGTGGACGTGGCGCTGTTGGTGCCGCCCGGCGCTGTGGTGCTCACCAGCACCCGGTATGCGCCCGGCGTGGCCTGCGCGCTGGCATTGACCGTGACGTCAAAGGTGCCGTTGGCGGGCGCGCTGGTCGGTGCAGTCACCGTGGGATTGGTGCCTGCGGCGGCGCCGTCCACCTTGCTCAGGCTGGTGCTGACCACCAGATTGTCGCTGACATTGGTGCTGCTGGTGGTGAAGGTCTGGGTCACGCTGTTGCCGGGCGTCACGTCACTTGTGGGCGAGGTGGGGGTCAGCGTGGTGGAGGGGGCCGTCACGGGCAGCGGCGCCTGTGCCGTCAGGTCCATACCCACCAGGATGGGGTCGTGGTCACTGCTGCGGAAGGGGTCGGCGTTGAACAGGCTGGTGATCTGCCCGGCGCTCTTGAACTCCTTGTTGTAGTCCAGAACGATGGGCTCATCGGCGTTGATGTGCCACTTGGTCTTTCCAGTTACCTGCGCGGCCATGGTGGCCGAGGCGGTGGCCTGGTCCAGGCTGCCCCACTGGCCGTCAAACTGGTAGGAATAGGTGCTGGCGCTGAACAGGTTGCCGTAGCCACCCGTTGCCAGGATGCTCAGGGGTTCTTCCTGGGCATAAGCGTTGTAGTCGCCCATCAGAATGCGGTCGTCTTCCTGGACGCCAGTGGGGTTGGTGCCCAGCCAGCTCACAATGGCGTTGGCGGCGTTGCGCCGGGCAATGTAGCCGTTGCCCTGGCCGTCTCCGGTGTCGCCGTCATTCAGGCCGCTGCACGCACTGCCCTTACTCTTGAGGTGCATCATGACGGCCGTGAAGCGCCCGCCGTTGGCCTTGCTCTGGAAGGTCTGGGCCCAGGTGGGGCGGTTACAGGTGTCGGTGTACGTGGCGTTCACCGAGTTATCCAGAATGGCCAGATTGCCCACGGGGTCCACGGCGGCGGGCTTGTAGATCATGGCCACGCTGATAGCGTCGCTGCCGATCTTGCGCCCGGGATTGATGTAGGCGTAGGTGCCCGCGCCCAGCTCAGTGTTCAGGGCGTTGACCAGGGCAGCCACGGAGCTGTAGGCGCCCTTGTCGAAGTCGTTCTGCATCTCCAGAATGCCCAGCACGTCGGGGTTCAGGCCCGCGATGGCCTTGACAGTCTTGGTCTGCTGGCGCAGGAACTCCTCGCAGTCGTTGGCGCCGCGCGAGTTCACGCTGTCCACTCCGTTCGGGGTGCAGCCGCTGTTGCTGCTCACCAGTGTGGTGAAGTAGTTCAGCACGTTCATGCTGCCCACGCGCAGGCTGCCGCCGACAGCATCCGGGCTTGCCGTGCGCGAATTGGTGCCGGTGAACGCCGCACTCTCCGACATGATGCGGTACAGGAAGTTGCTGCCGCTGCGGTTGCCAAAGCCGTCGTGGTCGTAGTGCAGCACGCCAGTGGCTGTGCCGGTGTCGCCGCCGCGCAGGGTATTGCTCGCGCTCAGAGGCTGGCCGTTACGACCGAAGAGCGGATCGGGGTTCTGGGCCATCGTAAGGTCGTCCACGCGCAGCATCTGGTCGGGCAGAGCCGCGGTAAAAGCGCTGTAGGCGTTGACGTCTGGTGCATTGACCTGGGTAAAGTTGGCAATGCGCGTCTGGGCCAGGTCCACACTGTTGAAGCGGCCCAGCGAGAAGTTATTGGTGACCACGCCCGAGGTGCTCACGCGCATCCCTTCGAAACGCTCACGCTGGGCCACAGGCAGGTTGG
Source organism: Deinococcus arcticus (assembly GCF_003028415.1). Taxonomy (NCBI): domain Bacteria; kingdom Thermotogati; phylum Deinococcota; class Deinococci; order Deinococcales; family Deinococcaceae; genus Deinococcus; species Deinococcus arcticus. The sequence goes on along the minus strand of NZ_PYSV01000009.1, from coordinate 152,671 downwards.
GCGCAATGCTGATGGCGTCGGGCCGCGGCGCGCCGCTGCTCAGCACCGTTACCGTGGGCGTGGTCAGCTGTGTGGTGGTGAAAGGCGCCGTCACAGTAACGGGCGTAACGTTGCCGTTGGCGTCGCGGTCGTTGTAGGTCTGGCTGCGCCGGAACTCGGCCACCGTGCCGCTTACCCGCACGCGGTCACCCGCGGCCAGGCCCGTGGGGCAGGCATTGCCGCAGAACACGAACACCCCTTCGCTGGTGGCCGGAATGCCGTCAGTGTCAATGACCTCTTCCTGCACAAAGAACCCGGACAGGCCGGGAGCCACCTGGGTCACCACGCCTTCAATCGTCTGGGTGCCGCTCAGGGGGGAAGCCGCGTCGCCGCTCGGGGTGCTGCCCTGCACCTCGTGAATGCCGCGCAGGCCCGCCACGGTGCCGGGATTGTCCGCCACCGAGAACACCAGGCTGAAGCTGAAGGGATCAGCGTCGCTGATATCGTTGCCCTGCAGCGGCACACGCGCGGCGAAGGTCACGATCTGCGAGGCGCCCGGGGCCAGGGCCGCCGCGCTCTGCCAGCCCCGGTGGCCCACATTGGGCGCGGTGGTGCCGGCCGGCAGGCCCAGAGTCACGGTGCCGCTGTCAATGTTGGTCAGGAAGGGAGTGGCGTTGGGGTCCGGCTGAATCTGGCCGCCGCTGTTGCTGTAGCCCTGCTCCACGGCCATGCCACCAGCACTGACCGGCGCGCCGGTGCGGGTCTTGACATTGCGAAAGGGCGTCTGGCCGTCGGTGGCGTAGCTGCCGTCGGTGTCCACGGGAATGAAGGTGGGCAGCGTGATGGTGCCCCCCGTGTTGTTGGTCACCTGAAAGCCGGCGGTCATGTGCACCACACGGTTGACGGGGTCCACCAGATTGCTCATGCTGATGCGGGTAAAGCTCAGCTGGTCAAAGGGCACCTCGGCCGCCTGGGCACCCAGGCCCACGCGCGCCACGCTGGCCTGGCTCTGGGCACTCAGGCCGTTCACGCGCAGTTCGTACAGGCCAAAGGTCTTGGCCGGGTTGGGCTTGGCGGGTGTGGTGGCCACCGGGGGAGCGGGCGGCGTCACGGTGGTGGGCGCGCTGCAGGCACTTAGGGCCAGCAGGCCCACCAGCATCAGGGCATTAACGGACTTCATGATCTCCTCCGGGGAACGGCACGCCGGGCAGGCCGTTAAAGCCCACCGAACCCACCAGGGTAACGGCCTGCCAGGGGCCCAGGGGCGTCAGAAGGGGCGTTGTATAGGCGGGAAAGGACAGGGCGGCGGAAGGCCGCTGCTGCTCAGAGGTGTCGTGCTGCACGAAAACTCCTTGACCTGCTTGCGTAGGATCTGTCGAGTGAGGTTGTCTTGAAAATGAGACGAGCGCGAATATATGGCAAAGATGTCAGCGAATGTTGAGACGGCGGCGTTAGGCCTTGGGGGGTGCCCCGGGGGGGGAGGGTTTACCCTGGGCCGCGCCGAGCCGTCAAAAGCCCAGCGCTGCGGCCCGGCCGCCTGCCGCCACGGCAAAGGGGAATCATGACCGAACAAGTCTTCACACGTCAGCCGGGCCTGGCCCACCCGCGCCCTGGGCACGCCACCTGCTGGGTCCACCGGCCAGGGCGCGGCCAATGACCGGCACCCCCCCGCCCAGCTGGCGCAGTCTGGACGCGGCCGTGGCGCTCAGCGGCGTGGCGCCTGCCGTACAGGCCGCGCTGCACGCGGACTGGCACACCCCGGGTGAGGCCGGGGCAGAACCGCCCCGGCGCCGCATGGAGATCACGGCGGGACCAGGCGGCTGGCCGCCTGGGCTGGCGCGCCAGTCTGTCCCCCTGATGGACCGCGTGGCGGCGGTGGCGGCGCAGGGCAATGTGTTCTGGCTGGACGGGCAGCTGCGGGGCAAGGTTGACCCCCAGGAGGTCCGGCTGCAGGCGGCGCCCGGCGCGGCGCGCGACGCGTGGGCCCTGGCCCTGACCGAGGCCCACCGCGCCGGAGGCTGGCTGCCCCTGCACGCGGCGCTGGTGGCGGGCCCGGGGGGCGCCGCCGCCGTGCTGGGGGTCAGCGGGGCCGGCAAAAGCACAGCGGCGCTGCGCCTGCGCGCGGGCGGCTGGACGGTGCTGGCCGAGGACCGCGCCTGGGTGGACCCGCACGGGCAGGCCACGGGGCTGGACCGCACCCTGCGGGCCTACCGCGACAGCGTGGAACGTTTTGCCCCCGCCCTGCTGACCGAATTCGGCGCCGCGCCGCGTGATCCCCGGGGCAAGGCGCTGCTGGCCCTGGCGCCTGCGCCGCCCGCGCCCCTGCGCGCCGTGCTGGTCCTGGCCCCGCTGGGCGCAGGCGAGGTGACGCCCGCCGAGCGGGTGCGGTCCCTGTGGGAGGCCAGTGGGGTGCCGCTGACCGCGCTGGGCCGGGTGCAGGCGGCGCAGGCGGTGGCGCGGCTGGCCCAGGGCCCGGTGTGGCGCCGCGTCACGCGCGACGAGGTGCCCGGCGCGGTGGCCGCGCTGCTGGGCCCGCCCGGCCCCTGAAGCTCAGCGCTCGTTGGACTCGGGCACCTGGAACAGCACCCGGAAGTGCTGGCGGTTAAACGGCTCGCCGTATTCCTCCAGCGGGCCCCGGGGCCCCTCGACCCAGGCGTGGCTGCTCAGCTGGGCGCCGCGCCGCGCCACGCCGCTGACAAACACGGCCGGGTACCCTGCGCGGCGCAGCGCCCGGTAGGTGGCGTAGGCGCGCGGCACGCACACCCCCTCGCGCTTCTGGCGGGGGTGCAGCCAGCGGCTCCACAGCCGCGCGGCACTCACCACGCCGTCGCGCCTCGCCACATTCAGTCCGGTATGCACCGGGGTGGGCGGGGTCCAGGCGCGCAGGTGGGTGCGCGGGTCGCCGCCCTGGCGCACCGCCCACATGGCCCCCAGCATGTCCCCCAGCCCTGAGGCCAGAAAGGGCGCCAGCGTCAGGGCGCGCTGCACCCGGCCGCCCAGGGCCGGCGGGGGGCGCACGCCGTCCCGGGCCGCCCCGGCCAGCAGGCGCGCGCGGGTGTGCCCTGGGCGCAGTTCCAGCTGGGCGCGCGCCGGGTTGCACAGGGCCTGAAAAGCCGCCCAGGTGTGGCGGGCCCCCAGGCGCGCGGCGTGGGCGCGCAACTCGTCTTCTCGCAGGGCGTGGCGGCGCTGCAGCACCTCCAGATCCAGATAGTCGGCGGCTTTCAGGCCGCCCCGGTCCCCGCCCCAGCAGCGGCCCAGGGCCAGGGCCACCACCGCCTCGTCCAGGGGGTGCAGGCGCAGCGTGGGTTGCCCGGCCCAGTCCACCACCCGCGCCCGCTGCCACAGCCCCCGGGTGATGGCGGCGCTGCGCGCGGTGCCCGCGGCCTGATGGCTGGGCAGGAACCGGTGAACATCCAGCCGCACCTGCCCGTCCGGGCTGTACAGATGGGCTGTCTCATGGGTCCACAGCCGGGGCCAGGCGTGCAGGCCGTCGCTGTGCCAGCCGTGGGCCAGGGCCACCTGGACGGCGCGCGTCACTGTGGCCTCGTTGGGGGGCAGCAGCACGTCCACATCGCCGTAAAAGCGGGCGCCGGGCACGGGGTATTCAAATTCCGCCAGCGCAAAACCCTTGACCAGCAGGGCCGGAATGCCTACTGCGGCCCAGTGCCGGTGCAACTCGCGCACCCAGGTGCGAATGACCGTGTGGCGCGCGGCCAGCGCCAGGGCGTCGGGGCGCAGGGGCGCGCGCCACGGGTGGTCATGGGGCAACCGGGCGCGCAGTGGGCCACCCAGCCCCGCCGCGCGCACGTGGGGCAGCCATTCGGGGGCCAGGGTGTGGGCGGGCGCCTGCAGGGCGCGCGCCACCAGCTCAGGGTCCGGGGCGTTCACCGGGGGCTCACGCCCGCGCGGGCGCGCCACCCTGATCCAGCGCGTCAATCTCTTCCGGGGTGATCTGATAGCGCTCGCCGCACCAGTGGCACACGATTTCCTGCCCGCCGGTCTCGATCATGTCCTGACGTTCGGCGGCGCTGAAGAACTTCAGGCTGTCCTGGGCTTTCTGGCGGGAGCAGCGGCAGGCAAAGTGTGCGGGCTGCGCCTCGGCGGCCAGGCGCAGGTCCAGGCCCTCGGCGGCGCGTTCCAGGGCGGCCAGCAGCCCCCCCCGGCGCAGGTGGTCAGTCAGTTGCCCCATGGCGCGCACATTCGCTTCCAGGCGACCCAGCGTCTCGTCGCTGGCGCCGGGCATGGCCTGAATCAGCAGCCCGCCGGCGTGGGCCACGCGCCCGCCTTCCTCATACACGCCCAGCAGCACCGCGTTGGGAATCTGCTCGGAAACCCCCAGGTAGGTGCTCACGTCCTCGGCAATCTCGCCGCTGACCAGGTGGGCGCTGCCGGTGTAGGGCTCGCCGTTGTCCAGCAGTCGGGTCACGGCAATTTCGCCCTCTTGGCCCACGATGCCGCTCACATCCAGCTTGCCGTCGCGCTCGCGCAGCGGCAGGTCGGCGTCGGGGTGGCGCACGTAGCCGCGCACGCGGCCGTCGGTGCTGCCCTCGGCCACCACCCAGCCCACCGGGCCATCCCCCTCAATGCGCAGGTTCACGCGGCTGTCGGTGCGCTTGCCCAGCACCACGGCCAGTAGGGCGCTGGCGGTCAGCGTGCGGCCCAGGGCGGCGGTGGCGGTTTTGCTCAGGCCATGGCGCAGCCGGGCGTCCTCGACCAGCCGCGAGGACTCCATGCCCACCAGCCGCAGGGTGCCGCCCGCCGCTGTGCCGCGCAGAATGTAGGAATCAGGCAAAGTAACCGTCATGGGGCCCACCTTACCTGCGCGCCCGGCAAAGGGGTGTGCAGCCCCTCGCATTCCCAGGGGCGTGGCCGGGCCGGCGTTCCTTTTCTCCAGGCAGGAGCCCGGTCCAGTCAGAACCCTGGTCAGCTGAGAACCCGGCCAGTAACATTCTTTGCCTTTTTCTTCAGGGGCCAGGACAACACTTCTCACTCGCCTTGCCTAACATGAGAAGTCACGCTGCTGGGTCCAGAAGGGCACCGCAAGGACAACAGCAGCGCTCTTCGCCACCTGAGTTTTTCCACACCTGAATCTGAGTGTGCGCTGGCTGACCTGCCGCCCCGCTCTGCAAGGAGACCCCATGAACCGCACCCCTCTTGGCGCCCTGGCGCTGACCACCCTGGCCCTCACCCTGGCCGCCTGCAACAACCGCAGTGGCGGCGAGCAGAGCACCAAAGGTCCGCAAGACACCCTGGTGATTCAGCAGTCGTCGGATGTGCCCACCCTGGACCCGGGCACCACCTACGACACCGGCAGCGGCCAGATCGTGGAGAACCTGTACGAGACCCTGCTGACCTACAAGGGCAACAGCCTGGACGAACTGGAGCCGCTGCTGGCCACCGAGTGGGCGGAGGGCAACGGCGGGCGCGAATACCGCTTTACCCTGCGCGAGGGCGTGAAGTTCCACTCGGGCAACCCCATGACCTGCGCCGACGCCGAGTACTCCTTCCGGCGCAATCTGGTCACGAACACCGGGGAAAGCGGCAACTGGTTCATTGCCGAGTCGCTGCTGGGCACGGGCGCGAATGCCAACGACGACAAGAGCGTCACCTGGCAGCGCATCACGGACGCCGTGAAGTGTGACGGCGAAACCCTGGTGTTCACCCTGCCCAGAACCGACCCCGCCTTCCTGGCCAAGCTCGCCTACGTGGGCCAGAGCATCGTGGACAGCAAGCACGCCGCCGAGGTGGGCGAGTGGGACGGTACCGAGGCCACCTGGAAAGAGGCGGTGGGCAAGGACCTGGCCAACAGTCCCCTGTCGCAGAAGCCCAGCGGCACGGGCGCCTACCGGCTGCTGGAGAAATCGGCCACCTCGGTCAGCGCCACCGCCTTTGAGGACTACTGGGGCGAAAAGCCCAAGATCAAGAACGTGATTCTGCAGAAGGTGCCGGAACTCGCGCCCCGCGTGCAGGCGTTCCTGAAAGGCGACGCCGACCTCATCGAGACGGGTGGGCGGCCGATTATCAAAGAGCAGCTGGAGGGCGAACAGGGCGTGGTGGTGCTGGACGACCTGCCCGATACCACTGCCTCGGCGCTGAGTCTGAACCAGAACATCAAGGGCACGGCCATTGGCAGCGGCAAGCTGGACGGCCAGGGCATTCCGGCCAACTTCTTCAGCGATGTGGACGTGCGCCGGGGCTTCGTGGCGGCCTTTGACATTCCTACCTATATCAAGGAGGTGCAGCTGGGCAAGGGCGAGGCGCGCAACTTCCTGCTGCCCGAAACCTTCCCCGGCTACGACTCCTCGGTGGACGCCGCCAGGTTTGACCCCGAAATTGCCAGGGCCGCCTTCCAGCGCGCCTGGAACGGTCAGGTGTGGGCCAACGGCTTTACCGTGAAGATCTCCTACCGCGCGGGCAGCGAAACGGCCAAAACCGCCATGGAACTGCTCAAGAGGAACATCGAGGACCTGAACCCCAAGTTCAAGGTCAATATCGTGGCGCGCGAATGGAGTGAGCTGATCAAGGCGGGCAACGCGGGCACCGAGCCCATGATCACCACCGCCTGGGCCCCGGACTACGCCGACCCGGACAACTTCGTGCACACCTTCTATTCGTCCGAGGGCTATTACAACCCGCGCATCAACGCCGGGGACCCGCAGATTGACGCCTGGATCAACGAGGCCCGCGCCACCACCGATACGGCCCGCCGCGACGAGCTGTATTCGCAGATTGCCCGCCGCGCGCAGGAACTGGCGCTGTACATCATCCTGCCCAGCAACCCCACGGTGGTGGTGCACCGCGACAACCTGCAGGGCGTCAGCGCCGAGACCTTCAACCCCATGACCTCATTCGTGACCGGCACCCTCTGGCGCAAGCTCAGCAAGAGCTGAAGGCCCCTGAAGCCCACCCCGCGCGCCGCCCTGTCCAGCACAGGGCGGCGCGCGGGCTATGCTGCGCGCATGCTGGAACACACGCTGGACACCCCGGGCCGCCCCATCACGCTGCTGCTGGTGGACGACCATCCGGTGGTGCGCAAGGGCACGCGCGAACTGCTGGAAAGTGAAGCCGATCTGCGCGTGGTGGGCGAGGCCGGCAGCGGCGAGGAAGCCATTGCCCGCGCCCGCGAACTGACCCCCGACGTGATCTTGATGGACGTGTCCATGCCCGGCATGAACGGCATTGACGCCACCCGGGCCATCAAGGCCATTCAGCCGGGCGTGGGCGTGCTGGTGCTGACCAGCTACGACGATGACGCTTACGTGTTCGCGCTGCTGGAAGCGGGCGCGGCCGGCTACCTGCTGAAAAACGCTTCCGAGGACGACCTGCTGGGCGCGGTGCGGGCGGTGGCGGCCGGCGAGAGTGCGCTGCACCCCAGCGTGGCCAGGAAGGTGCTGGAGCGCTTTTCCACCCATACCACCCCCACGCCCCCCGAAGATGACCTCTCGCCGCGCGAGCTGGAGGTGCTGCGGGTGGCCGCCACCGGGCGCACCAACAAGGAAATTGCCCGGGACCTGGACATCAGCCCGCGCACGGTGCAGGTGCATCTGGCCAACATCTTTTCCAAGCTGGGGGTGGGCAGCCGCACCGAGGCCGTGCTGTACGGCATCAAGCGTGGCTGGATTGATCCCCAGAGCCTGTAGGGGGTGTGGGCCGTGGGGTGTGGGGTGTGGGAACAACCCTGTGGAGCGCCCGGGGCGGGGGGCACCGGCTGGGCTGAGCGCCGGACGTGGCCTGAGCGCCGCACCTGGGCAGGGCAGAGGCAGGCAGGATGACAGAGTGGCCGGCAGGCGCAGGAGGGCGCGGCGCAGAGGCGCGGGGCGGCCCCTCGCCGGGCCCGGAGGTCGCCCCGGCCCTGCCCCCCTTTCCCCCCGGCCTGTCGGCGGCGACCAGTCTGGGACAGTTTGGCGAGGTGCTGGCGGGCTACGCCTGCCGGGTGGCGCACGCGCATGGGGTGCGGGTGTGGATCGTGGTGGACGGCACGCCCAGCCCGGTGGCCGAGGACGGGCGCGGCCTGGGACTGAGTGACCCGGCGCTGGTGCAGGACACCCTGACCCTGGGCGCGGTGCAGGAGGCCGGCATGCTGTGCGCCCTGCCCTTCGGCTGCGGGGTGCTGGAATTTGTGGGGGCCGAGCCCGGCGGCGTGCGGGCCCTGCTGGGCGCCGCCCCGCTGCTGGCCCTGGCTGTGGAGGGCGTGCAGGCCCGCGAAGCCCGGCGCGGCCACGGGCGCATTGCCGAGACGGTGGAGGGGCTGGTGCGCCGCCTGGGGGGCAGCCTGAACCTGGCCGAGGTGCTGACCGTGACCGCCCAGAGTGCGGCGCTGGCCCTGGGATTTCGCCGGGCCTTTGTGGCGCTGTTCAGCGAACTGCGCGAGGGCGGCGCGCGCACCGGCGAAGTGTTTACCTACGGCTTTACAGAGCCCTTCAGCGGCGGCATTGGCGTGGGGCCCGTGACCTTTGAAACGCTGGTGCGCCGGGGCGAGGCCATTCGCTTTGAGCGGACCCGCGACGCGGGCACGCCGCTGGCCCGGGGCCTGCGGGAACTGAACCCTGGCGCCGCCGTGATTGCGCCCCTGTCGGCGCGGGGGCAGGCGCTGGGGCTGCTGTACGTGGATACGAACGCCCTGGGCGCCAGCGCCAGCGAGGACGACGCCCGGCTGGTGCTGGCACTGGCCGAACAGGCGTCGCTGGCCATTGACAATGCCCGGCTGTACGGCATCGAAACCCGCAAACGTGAGGCCGCCGAGGCGCTGCGTGAAGCGGGCGAGGCGCTGGCGGGCAGCCTGCACCTGTCCGATACCCTGGAGCGGGTGCTGGAACGCGCCGTGACCCTGTTCCGGGCGGACGCGGCGGCCGTGTACGAACGCCAGCCGGACGGCCGCACTGTGAACATCCGCTCGGCGCTGGGGCTGCCCAGCGAATACATGCTGCGGGTGCGTGCCAAGGTGGGCGTGGGCGTGACCGGGCGCGCCATTGCCGAATGCGCGCCGGTGGCCGCGCGCGACCTGAACACCGAGCATTACGGGGGCAGCAGCCGCTACACCCGGCAGCTGCTGGCAGCGGGGCGCTACCCCTACCGGGGCGTGCTGAGCCTGCCGCTGATCACGCGCGCGGGGGTGTTCGGGGCCCTGACACTGTACTGGGAAGCGGCGTTGCCCCTGGACGGCGACGATCTGGCACTGGCCTCGGTGTTCGCCTCACAGGCGGGCCTGGCCATTGAGAATGCCCGGCTGTATGAAGAGGAACTGCGCCGCGAGAACGAGGCGGCCGCGCTGCTGAGCGTGGCGCGGGTGCTGGGGGAAAACCAGAGCGACGCGGCGCTGGGCGACACCGCCCGGCTGGTCACGCACGCCCTGAACGCCTCGCGCGGGCTGATCGCCCTGACCGATGACGGCGGCGAGTTCTCCCGCTGCGCGACCTACAACCTGCATGTGCCCTCGCGCGCCGACCTGCTGGCGCTGGCCGGGCAACTGGGCCGGGGTCCACGCGCCCTGACGCGCCGCCACACCCTGCCTGTGGCGGGCAGCGCTCTGATCGTGCCGCTGCATGGCCCGGACCGCAGCGTGCCCCCGGAGCGTCCCGAGCCGCCCCTGCTGGGGTTTCTGTACCTGGACGATCCCGGTACGGCGCCGCCCGGCGAGCACCTGCTGCACCTGGCGCGCTCCATTGCCGAGCAGATTGCCCAGACCCTCACCCGCGAGCGTCTGCTCTCGGCGCTGGCGCGCGAGGAAGCCCGTTACCGCCAGCTGGCCGAGGGCGCCCACGACCTGATTATCTCCACCGACGACCGGGGCGTGGTCACCTACGCCAACCCGGCGGCGCGCGCGCTGCTTGAACCCCTGACCGGTTCCCTGGACGGCGCCAACCTGCTCTCGCTGCCCACCCCCGACACCCGGGGCGCCCTGGGGGCCGCGTGGCATCTGGCGCGCACCCAGTCCGGCAGCCGCGCCGACATTCAGGTGGGGCCCTACCGGCTGGAGGTGCGCCTGAGCCCGGTGGACGGGGGCCGGGGCGTACTGACGGTCAGCCGCGACCTCTCGGAACTGCAGACCCTGGCCGACGAGATCGCGCGCCGGGGGCAGGCCCTGGAAGCCGCCGCCAGCCGCACCGTCGAAATGCGCGCGTTCCTGACCCTGTTCACCCAGGCCCAGGAAGAAGAGCGCAGGCGCATCAGCCGCGAGCTGCACGACGACACCGCGCAGGTGCTGACCGCCACCACCCGCCGCGTGGCCCGGCTGGCGCGCGACCTGAGCGGCGAGCAGCGGGCGCGCGCCGACGACATTCAGCAGGACCTGAACGCGGCCATTGACGGTGTGCGCCGCTTTGCCCGCAACCTGCGCCCCAGCGTGCTGGACGATCTGGGCCTGCTGCCCGCGCTGGAGTGGCTGGCGTCGTCGTCGGCCACGCCCACCCGCCTGGAGGTCAGCGGCCAGGACCGCCGCCTGCACGCGGCCACTGAACTCACGCTGTTCCGGCTGGCGCAGGAGGCCCTGAATAACGTGGACAAGCACGCCCGCGCCTCCACCGCCGCCATCCGCGTGGCCTTTGACGGGGCCCACGTGCGCCTGGCCATCACCGACGACGGCCAGGGCTTCACCCCCGAACAGGCCCGCGACCGCGCCGAGGCCGGCCACCTGGGCCTGATCGGCCTGCGCGAACGCGTGACCCTCACCGGCGGCACCCTGGAAGTGCACAGCAGCCCCGGTGCTGGCACCACGCTGGTGTTTACGCTGCCGGGGTAGGGAAGGGTGGGGGCCATGGGCTCTGGGCCGTGGGCTTTGAGCCATGGGCCACGGGGCAACAGCGCTGGGACCGGAGGGGCGGGGAAAATTCGGGGGAGGGGGCGGAGCAGGGGAGAACCCCGCCCCCTCGCCTTCAGCGCACGGCGCAGGATCCGCCCAGCCCACCGGTCTTCCTCATGGCCCAGCGCTCATGGCCCATGGCCCCTTCACCCATGCAGCTGCAGGAACGCTTCCCGGCCCAGCCACGCCATTTTCGGCACGCCCTCGCTGGGGGTGCGGTGGGTGCCGTAGGCCACGCGCAGCAGGCGAAAGCCCAGGCCATACCAGCGGGCGCGCGCCGGGGGCAGGTCCAGGATTTCAAAGCCCGCCTGGGCCAGCGGGGTATGAAACAGGGTTACGGCAAACACCGCCTGGGCCGCGTGCAGTTCGGGGCGCGCCTGCAGGGCCTGGGCCACGTCCTTCAGGCTGCGGCGGTAGGCGCGGTAGGCCACCAGGGCGCTGCGGGCGCTCAGGCCCACCAGCCGGGGCGAATGCACATGCAGCTCGGCCGTGGGCGCCGTGCGGGGCAGCGGCAACGGCGCGGGCGCGTGGTTCAGGGGCGCCACCCGCATGACCCCGTCGGCGCGGGCGGTCAGGTCAATCACACGGTGCTGGCGGGCGAAACGGTCCTCCACCAGCCGGGCATACACGCGCGGCCACAGGTCGCCCGGCTGGCCAGGGCGCAACTCCGGCACGGCCCGCACCGGCACCGGCTGGTAGCCCCCCGCCTTCAGGGTGGCCAGGGTGGCAGCCAGCTGCGCCGGGGGCACGCTCAGCAGGGCGCCGGGCGCTGGCTGGGCCGGGCTGCTGGGCAGGGCACGCAGGCCCCGCGTGCCCAGGTCCCGCAGGGCGCGCAGGCCAGCGGGCGTGGCCCAGGTGGTCACGGGCTGCGCCGCCACGTCCAGTGCGCTCACACCAGCCGGGTTGCCCAGGCCGCCCAGCTCGTGCCCCTCGGCCCCGGCGGCGCGCAGCTCGTCCGGCGCGTGCCCGGCCAGGGCCGGGGGCAGCAGTAGGGTGGCGCGGACCCCCGCCGCCGCCAGGGCCTGCCGCGCGGCGCGCAGCTCGTTCAGGTCCAAGATGGGCACCGCCAGCCCCACCCGGGGATCGCCCGGGTGCCCGCCGTGCAGGGCGCCGCCCAGGCCCGAGTGCAGCGCTACGCGCAACCAGGGAGAAGGAAGGGGCGTCATGGAGGTCACTGTACGGCACCCCTGGGCGGGGCCAGAGGGGCACCCATTTCTGGCCCCACTCTCATCTCTGGCGTCGTATGCTCCTGTCTAGTGATGCTTCAGGAATCCTTAAACTTTCACGGTCACCGTGCCCTGGAGCGCGCATGAAGCCGCTGCGAATCGGGCTGTTTACCGACACGTTCCTGCCGGATCAGAACGGCATCGTGACCAGCGTGGGGCTCCTGAGCGACGAGTTGCGCGCCCAGGGGCACCATGTGGACGTGGTGGCCCCAGATTTCCCCGAGCATGTGGACATCCGCCCCGACGTGGTGCGCGTGGATTCGGTGCGCTACATGTTCCTGCCCACCTACCGCCTCGCGTGGCCCACCCGCAAGGACTTCACCCAGAAGTACGACGTGGTGCACACCCACACCCCCCTGACCCTGGGGCTGGCGGGCGCGCGGCTGGCCCGGAAGTGGAACGTGCCGCATGTGGCGACCTACCACACCCACATTGAGGCCTACACCCATTACGTGCCCGGCGCCACCGCCCTGCAGCGCCACACCGGCGTGGTGACCAAGGCCATGAGCCGGCTGTATGGCCGCGCCGACGCCGTGATTACCCCCACGGCGGGCATGCTGGACGTGCTGCGCGCCATGCGGGTGCGCCGCCCGGTGGTGATTCCCACCTCTATTGATCCGCGCGTGCTGCGCGCCGCGCCCCCCATCCAGAGCCCCTGGCCCGAGGGCAAGCGGCGCCTGCTCAGCGTGGGGCGGCTGGCCCGGGAAAAACGCTTTGACCATGTGCTGGACACGGTCGCCGCCCTGCCCGACACCCACCTCGTGATGCTGGGTGAGGGCCCCGAGCGCGCCCACCTGGAAGCGCACGCCCAGCGGCTGGGCATTGCCGAGCGCGTGACCTTCCTGGGCGTGCGGCCCTGGACCGAGATCGGGGCGTATTACCGCCTGGCCGAACTGTTTCTGTTTGCCAGCGACACCGAAACGCAGGGGCTGGTGCTGCAGGAAGCGCAGCTGATGGGCGTGCCGGTGGTGGCGGTGGGCGCGCGCGGCACCCTCAGCGGCGTGGCGCATGAACGCAGCGGCTACCTGGTTCGCCCGGCCGACGTGAACGCCCTGATTCGCCACGCCCGCCAGATTCTGGATGATCCGGCGTTGTGGGCGCGGCTGTCGGCGGGCGCACGCGCCTTCGGGGCTTCCACCACGCCGGCCGGCGTGGCGAATCAGGTGCTGGATGTCTACCGGCAGGTGCTGGGCCGCCCGCTGGAAATCCCTTTTCCCGAAGGGGCTAGCGGTCATCCCCGAAATAGCCTCGTGTATGACCGCTGATGTTGCGCAGGTGCTGCCACAAAAACGGCGCCACCCCCCGGTCCAGGCGGCGCGGACTGGTTTCCACCAGCGCGCCGCGCACGTAGGCCACCTCGCCCAGCCGCGCCAGCGCCTGCCCCAGAATCACGTCTTCATAGGCTTCGACGTCCGGGTAGCCGCCGGCCAGCAGGGCCGCCTCGCGCGAGTAGGCCATGTTGGCGCCGGCCAGATTGGGGCGGTTCAGCAGCCGGGCGCCGTGGAGAAAGCCGCTGTAGGCCGCCTGCGAAAGCGCCGACCAGTGCGGCGCCACCCCCGAGAAGCGCATGGGGCCGTACAGGGCCGCGCGCCCGGGCGTGGCCGCCCCCAGGCGCTCAAGCCACTCGGGGGCGGGCAGCGAATCGGCGTCGGTGGTGGCCACCCAGGGCGTCTGCGCCGCTTCCAGGCCAAGTTGCCGGGCGCGGGCCACGCCCTTTTCGGTGCAGCGCAGCACCTGCGCGCCCCAGGCGCGGGCCAGGGCCACGGTGTCGTCGGTGCTGCCGTTGTCCACCACCAGCACGGCGTCCGGCGCGCGGGTCTGGCGTTCCAGGGCCCGCAGGGTCTGGGGCAGGTAGTTCGCCTCGTTGCGGGCCGGAATCACGACGGTAAACGCGGGCACGGCCACAACCTAGCAGACCGCCTGCCAGGAGCGCGGCAGTGACCCCGGCGCGCTCCCGCCGCAACCGCCTGCCGCTGCGCGCCGAGGGCCTGGCCCCGGTGGGCGCAGCGGCGGCGGCCCTGGCCTGCGCCGAATTCGTGCGCAGCGGCCTGTACGGCGCCTACCTGACCCAGGTGATTGACAGCCAGTTTGGTCTGCCCGTGACGGCCGCCGCCGGCGCCTGGACTGCCCACTTTCTCACCGACACCGTCATGCGCAGTCCGGCGGGCGCGCTGCTGGGCCGCTATGGCCTGCGGCCCGTGGCGCTGGGCGGCGCCGCCCTGAGCGCCCTGGCCCTGGCGCTGATGCTGCTGGCCCCGCCCAGCGTGGGGCTGCTCCTGCTGGCCTCGGCCCTGCACGGCGCCGGCTTTTCGGTGATGTGGCCGGTGGCCATGAACCTGACCGCCGACGCTGCCCGGGAAGGGTACCAGGGCCGGGCGCTGGCGATGGTGGCCAACGGGATTCTGCCCCTGTCGGGGGTGGGCTTCCTGGTGTTTGGCGCCCTGGCCGGGCGCGGGGACCTGTTCGCCCTCGGGCTGGGTCTGGGGCTGCTGCTGCTCTCGGCCGGGCTGACGCTGCTGTTGCCGCTGCGCCGGGTGCTGCCCCCTGGCCCCGATCCCTCCGAGGCCCGGCCGGCGCGCTCGGTGGTGGGGGCCCTGGTGCCGCTGCTGCCCGCCGCCTTCATGCAAACCCTCAGCATGACGCTGCTGGGGCCGTGGCTGTTCCGCATTGCCGAGGAGGGCCTGAACCTCTCCTACTGGAGCCTCGTGGCGATGCTGGGCCTGGGCGGGGCGGTGGCCTACGGCATCATGCCGCTCACCGGCCGCTTTGCCGACCGGGACCAGGGCCGCGCCCGCGCCGGGGTCATGATCGGGTACGGACTGGTTAGCCTGGCCTTTGCCGGGTTTGCCTTCTTGCCTGCCCCCTGGCTGCTGTTCGTGCTCTCGGCGGTGGCCGGGCTGGGCTACGCCTTTCTGTCGCCGGCCTGGGCGGCGCTGGTGGCGCGCGTGCTGCCGGTGGCCCAGCGCCCCGCCGCCTGGGGCGTGCTGATGACCGTGGAAAACGCCGGCACCGCCCTGGGGCCGCTGCTGGGGGGGCTGGCGCTGGCCCAGGCGGGGGTACCGGGTCCCTTTGTGCTGGGCGCGGTGCTGGCCGGGCTGACCTCGGCGGGGTACGTGGTGTTCCGGCGGGTGTTTCAGGAGGCGCGTGGCTAGGCGCGGCGCGCTGCTGCTGCCGCTGTTGCTGCCCCTGCTGGGCGAACTGTGGGGCCGCGCGGCGGGCTGGGGGGCCCTGGGGCCCGGCGATGGCCAGCACCCCCGTGTGGCCCTGACCTTCGACGATGGCCCCAGCCTCCAGACCCCTGCCCTACTGGCGGTGCTGGCGCGCCACGGGGCCTGTGCCACCTTCTTTGTGACTGCGCCGGCCTGCGCGGCCTTTCCCGCTGAGCTGGCCGCCATTGAGGCCGCTGGGCACCGTCTGGAGGCCCACGGCCGCTGGCACCGCCACGCCCTGCTGCTGCTCCCCTGGCAGGAATGGGCCCAGGTGCGCTGGCACCCCCGTCCCGGGCAGTCAGGGCCCCTGCTGTACCGTCCGCCCTACGGCGGCCACAGTCCCTGGACGCGGCTGCTGGCCCGCGCTGCCGGGCGGCAGGTGGCCCTGTGGGACGTGGAGGGCCGCGACTGGACGGCGGCCGACCCCGGAACCCTGGCCCAGCAGACCCTGGCGCGGGTGCGGCCCGGCAGTGTGCTGCTGCTGCACGACGGCCCGGCCGTCACGCCAGCGCTTCTGGACGGCTTGCTTGCTGGCCTGCGCGAGCGTGGCCTGAGCGCCGTCCCCCTGCACGCCCTGCCGCCCCGGCGCATCGGCTGGTGGGCGGGCTGGCGGCGGCTGCAGACCAGTTACGGCCGGTAGAGGGCCCCGCAAAGCGAACAGGCCGCGCCCCACAGCGGGGTGCGGCCTGCTCTGCCGGGGCGAAGCTCAGCCCAGTTTGGTCACGCGGGTGCGCCCGGCCAGAGCCCGGCCCAGGGTCACCTCGTCGGCGTATTCCAGGGCGCCGCCCACCGGCAGGCCGTAGGCGATGCGGCTGACCACGGCGCCCAGGGGTTCAAGCAGCCGCTGCAGGTACAGGGCGGTGGCGTCGCCCTCCACGGTGGTGCCGGTGGCCAGGATAACTTCATGGCCTTCTTGCACCCGGGGCAGCAGCGGCTTGATGTGCAGGCGGTCGGGGCCCACGCCGTTCATGGGGCTCAGCACGCCGTGCAGCACGTGGTACAGGCCCCGGTACTCGCCGCTGCGCTCAATGGCAATCACGTCGCCGGGTTCTTCCACCACGCAGATCACGCTCTGGTCGCGCGCGGGGTCACTGCACACGTCGCAGCGCTCGGCGTCGGTGATGTTAAAGCACACCGGGCAGGTGTGCAGGTCGCGCTTGGCGTCCAGCAGCGCCCGGGAGAGGCGCTCGATGTCCTCGCGCGGCTGCTCGAACAGGTAAAAGGCCAGTCGCTGCGCGCTCTTGGGCCCAATGCCCGGCAGGCGCGAGAGTTCGCGAATCAGGGCCACCAGCGAGGGGGGGTACTTCATGGCTGTGCCGCCACAGGCCGGTGGCCGCTGGCCGGTCGCTCATGGCCCACGGCCCACAGTCCACAGCCCATGGCCCGTGGCTTCACCCGCTGCGGGGTGAACGCGGGGGACGCGCCCATCAGAAGCCGGGGATGCCCAGGCCGCGCGTGGCGTCCTGTTGCAGGGCGTCGGCCTTGGCGCTGGCGTCCTGCAGGGCCACCAGCAGCAGGTCTTCCAGGGCTTCCACATCGCCCGGGTCCACGGCTTCCGGCTTGATCTTCAGGGCCGTCACCTTGCCGTGGCCGTTCATGGTCACCGTGACCAGCCCGCTGGCGGTGCCTTCTACAGACTTGGCGGCGAGGTCTTCCTGAATCTTGGCCGCAGCGGCCTGGGCCTGCTGCATCTGTTTCATCAGCTTCTTCATGTCCATGCTTTGCAGTTTACCGGGCAGGGCCACGGGACAAGGTGCCGGAAGCCAGAAGGGGGAAGGGGCCTCCGGGGTCCGCGCCGCACCCCGCAGCGCCACAGGCCGGCAGGAGCGGCGCGGGCCTGGCCCGCCTTGACCCTCCATTCTGCCCCCGATGCCCCCCATGCTATTTTTTCTGTGATGCGCGTACTCCATACCGCTGATTTCCATGCGGGCCGTTCGCTGCGCGGCTTTGACCGCACGCCGGAAGTGCATGAGGCCCTCACCGAAATCGCCGCTCTGGCCCGCACCGAACGCGCTGACGCCGTGCTGGTGGCCGGGGACCTGTTCGATACCGCCAACCCGTCGGCCGACGCCGAGCACGCCGTGTTCGACTTTTTCCTGCGCCTGCGCGACGCAGGCATTCCCAGTGTGGTGATTGCCGGCAACCACGACAGCGCCGCAAGGTTGCAGTCGGTGACCGGGCTGCTGGGCTGGGTGGGGGTGCAGGTGGTCGCGCAGCCCAGTGCCAACGCCGCCGAGATGGTGCGCACGGTGCAGACCAAGGCGGGTGAGACGCTGGTGGTGGGCGCCCTGCCCCACCTCTCGGAGCGGCGGCTGGTGAAGGCGGCCGACCTGATGGGCGGCGACACCGGCACCTGGCGCCAGAAATACCGCGAGGGCATGGGCTTTTTCCTGCGGCGCCTGGGCGAGGGCTTCCGGCCCGGGGCCGTGAACATGCTGATGGCCCACGCCACCATGGACGGCGCGGTGCCCAGCGGCTCGGAGCGCACGCTGCAGTTTGACCTGACCAACGCCTACACCCTCTCGGGGCTGCAACTGCCGCCCGGCGCGCAGTACGTGGCGCTGGGGCATGTTCACAAGCCGCAGCAGGTGGGCGAGTCGCCTGTGGCCGCGTACTCCGGCAGCGTGATTCAGCTGGATTTTGGAGAGAGCGGCGAGAAAAAGAGCGTGAATCTGGTGGAGGTGGAGCCCGGTCGCCCGGCGCGGCTGCACCCCATTGCGCTGGCCAGTGGCCGCGAACTCCGCACGGTCCGGGTGGACCTTGACCAGGTGGAGGCCCGGCTGGCGCGCGAACAGGGCTTCACAGGCCTGATGAAGGTGGTGGTGCGCGCACCGGCTGGCACCGCCCTGCCGGGCCTGAAAGACCGCGTGCTGCGCCTGGCCCCGGGCACGCTGGCCGTGGACCTGGACGCCCAGCAGGAGGACCTTGCCACCCCGGACCTCAGGCGCGAGGGCCTGAGCCTGCTGGACCTCTACGAGCGCTATCACCGCGAGCGCCGGGGCGAACTGCCCGCCGACCTGCGCGCCGCTTTTCAGCAGGCGGATGAATGGGCGCGGCAGGAGGAGGGATGAGGGCGGTTAAAGGTCCACGGTTGATGGACCACCCAAGAGACAAAGGGGGCCCGCTCCCCCTCTCCGCCACCCATCAACGATCAACCATCACTCGCCCGGAGGGCCCCCCATGCGCCCACTGAACCTCGAACTCCAGGGTTTCACCGCCTTCCGGCAGTTCACGGCGCTGGATTTCAGCGGTCTGGACCTGTTCGCGCTGGTAGGCCCCACCGGCAGCGGCAAGAGCAGCCTGCTGGACGCCATGACCTTTGCGCTCTACGGGCAGACCGCGCGGCTGGGGGCCTCGGGGCTGGACGCGCTGATTGCCCAGGGCGAGCGCGGCCTGTCGGTCAGCCTCACCTTCGAGGTGGGCGGGCAGACCTACCGCGCCTCGCGCACCAAGGGCCGCAAGCAGGCCGAGAACGAGGTGCGCTTCGAGCGGCTGGACGAGGACGGCCGCTGGACCAATCTCTCGGACGGCGGGGCCAAGGGCATCAGCGAGCGCATCCGCCGGGTGGTGGGGCTGGATTTCAAGACCTTCGTGCGCAGCGTGATGCTGCCGCAGGGCGAGTTCTCGCGGGTGCTGCACGGCACCGGCAAGGAGCGCCAGACCCTGCTGGGCGAGCTGACCGGGCTGGATCATGTGGCGGCCATGCAGCGCGTGTCATCCGACCGGGCCAAGGAACTGAAGCACGAGGCCCAGAGCCTGAACGCCGTGCTGGCAGGCGAATACGCGGGCGTGACCCCGGAAGCCGCCGCCACACTGCGCGCCGAGCGCGACGAGGTGCACACGGCCGCTGAGCGCCTGACCGACGAGCGCGAGCGCCTGCAGGTGGCCCAGACCCGCCTGCGCGAGCAGGAGCGCGTGTGGAAGGCGCGCGAGGAGGCCGCCCGGCGCCTGAGCGCGCTGGAAGCGCGCGCCGCCAGCGTGCAGGCCGGGGCCGCGCGCGCCGCGCAGGCCCGGCGGGTGGCCGCCCTTCTGCCGCTGCTGGACGCCGCCGAGCGCGCCCGGATCGCCGCCGAACGTGAGGGGCGGGACAGCCTGCAGGCCGAACAGGCGCTGCACCGGGCGCAGCAGGCCGAACGGGCTGCCCAGGCCGCCCTGAGCGCCGCCCAGTCCCAGGAGGCGCGTATTCCCGAACTGGAAGCCCGCGCCGATACCCTGCGCGAGGCCGAGGGCGACGCAGCCCGGTTGCGCCGCGCGGGCGGCACCCCCCAGACCACCCATCCCCAGCCGCTGCCCTGGGACGAGGACGTCTTTCTGACGGCCCGCGACGGCGCCCAGAAGGCCGAGAAGAACCGCCAGGAGCGCGTGCAGATTGAGGCCCAGCGCGCCGCGTGGCAGGCCGACCAGGAACGCCAGCGCACCGAGCAGGCCCAGATGGAGGCGCTGACCGCCGAGCAGGGCCGGGCAGAGCGCGAGGGCAAGGCCGCCAAGGCTGAACTGGACCGCGCCGAGGCCGCGTTAAAAGAGGCGCAGGTGACGGCCGGGGCCGCCGCCTACCGCGCGCACCTGCACCTGGGCGAGCCCTGCCCGCTGTGCGAGCAGCCCGTTCAGGCCCTGCCCGGCGGCGAGGTGCCGGATCTGGGCGCCCTGGAACGGGACGTCTCGGCCCGCCGCTCAGCGCTGGAGGGGCGGCGCCTGCGCTACAAGGAGATTGGCCTGGAACTGACCGCCCTGCGCCGCGCCACCGAGGCCCGGGCCGCCACCCTGCGCGACTGGGAAGAGCAACTGGCCGCCCGCGAAACCGATCTGCGCGCCGCCGAGGCCCTGGTGAGTGGTGATCCGCAGACCCAGGCTGCCCGGCTGCTGGCCGGACTGGCGGCCCGGGTGCGCGCGGCCGGTCCGGATGCGGCCCGCGCCCGGCAGCAGACCCTGCACGACATTGCGGCCATTCGCACGGCGCTGCAGCGCGCCCAGACCGAACTGGCCCGCACCCAGGCCGAGGCCAGCGCGGCGGGGGCCACCCTGCGCGGGGTGCAGGCGGGGGCCGCGCGCCGCACCCAGGAAGCCGAGGACGCCCGCGTGGCCCTGCTGCAGGCCCTCACCGCAGTGGGTCTGGACGCCGCCCAGGCCCGCGCCGCCGCCCTGCCCGAGGCCGAGGTGGCCGCGCTGGAGGAGGCTGCGCGCACCCACACTGCGCAGCTGGCCCAGGGGCGGGTGGCCCTGGCCGACCTGGACCGCCAGCTGGGCGCCGCGCCCTTTGACCCCGCGGAACTGGCCCAGGTGGCGCGCGACCTGATCGCCACCGACGCTGCCCTGAGCGCCGCCCGCGAGCGTGCCGGGCAGCTGGCCGAGCAGGAACGTGCCCTGCGCGAGCGCCTGGAACGCAAGGCCGGGATCGAGGCCCGCGCGTTGGTGGCCTCGCAGACCTTCGACACCTGGCAGACCCTGACGGGCAGTCTGAAGGCCAACGAATTCCAGCAATTCCTGCTGGCCGAGGTGGAAGCGCAGCTGCTGACCCGCGCGGGGCTGCTGCTGCACGAGATCAGCGATGGGCGCTACCGGCTGGCCCTCCAGAATGGCGACTACGTGGTGCAGGACCTGTGGAACGCGGGCGAGGTGCGCGGCGTGCGCACCCTCTCAGGTGGGGAAACCTTCCTGGCGTCCCTGTCCCTGGCCATTGCCCTGAGCGACTATCTGGCGGGCAACAAGGTGCTGGGGGCCCTCTTTCTGGACGAGGGGTTTGGCACCCTGGACCCCCAGGCCCTGGAAGCTGTGGCCGGCGCCCTGGAAAATCTGCGCACCCAGGGCCGCATGGTGGGCGTGGTCACCCACGTCGAAAGCCTCTCCGAGCGCCTGCCCAGCCGCCTGCTGGTAACAAAAAGCGTGGCGGGCAGCAGCGTGCAGAGGTTAGAGGGGTAAGGAAGCAGGAAGCGGCGCGCGGGACGCGGTGAGCACCACCGCGCCCCGCTTCCTGCCTCCCTCGCCTTACGCCGCCCCTTCTTCCCGGTCCACCTTGGCAAAGATCATGCGGCCCACGTTGGTCTGCACGTTGTTCACCACCAGCACGCGGGCGGGCTTGCCGCGCAGCTTCAGGCCGTCTTCCACCACCACCATCGTGCCGTCTTCCAGGTACCCCACGCCCTGGCCCTGCTGCTGGCCGCTCTTGGTCACGGTGATGGTCAGGTGGTCGCCGGCCTGAATCTGGGGGCGCAGGGCCACGGCCGCCTCGTGAATGCTCAGCACCTCTACTCCATGCAGGCGGGCGATCTTGCCCAGGTTGCTGTCGTTGGTGACAATCCGGGCGCCGGTTTCGCGCGCAAAGCGAATCAGCTTGTCGTCGGTGGTGGGCAGCGCCGTGTCCCAGTCCTCCACCCGAATGGGCCGCAGCGCCCGCAACTCCTCAAGCACGTTCAGGCCCCGCTTGCCCCGGGTGCGTTTCTGGGGGTCCTGGTGATCGGCCAGGGTCTGGATCTCGCGCAGAATGAAAGACGGCACCAGCAGATCGCCGTCCAGAAACCCCGCGCGAATCAGGTCCAGGACCCGGCCGTCAATAATCACGTTGCTGTCCAGCACCTTGGCCCCGGGTTTGCGCCGCACCTGCGGAAAGGCCAGCAGGCCGAATGCCTCGGCGTTGCGCACCGCAAACGACACGAAAAACACCGCCAGCACCGCCGTGACCGCCACATTCAGCACCCAGGTGTAAAAGGGAAGACTGCGCAGCAGACTGCTGAGCAGCACACTCAGCAGCAGCGCCACAATCAGGCCGAAGGTGGCGGCTGCAACGGTGCGGGGCGAGAGGGTGGTGTACCAGCGCGAAAAGCGCTGGACAAACACGCCCAGCAGGGATTCGGCGCGGGGCGCCAGCAGCAGGGCGGTCAGGGTGCCCGCCAGCATCAGGCTCAGGGTGTTAACGGTGCCCAGGCCGCCCGGCTGATCGGCCGCCAGTGCGTTTCCGGCCAGGTAGCCCAGCGCCAGCCCCAGCAGCATGACCAACAGTCGAACAGCAAGCACGCCCAGCAGTGTACCCCTTTGCACCGGAGCGGCGCCCTGCAGGGAATGAACGGACCTTCAGCCGGACGGGGCCTGGGGCGCGGTGACCGCCCCCGGCCGATCCGGTGCCGTATGGCAAAGAGACACTGCCCCGGGGTTCAGGACGAACGCTGGGTGCGGTAGGCCCAGCGCACCAGCCGGTTCGGCTCCTGCTCAATGAACCATGCGGCGGCGGCGCTCAGGGCGCCCACCGCGGCCGACAGCCCAAACAGGCCCGGGGTCCTCCCACTGAGCAGGCCGTAGCCGGCCACGCCCATGGCCAGAGCCAGCAGCACCAGAGGCAGCGCCGCGCCGCGCCAGTACAGCGGGCGGTCACGGTAATGCAGCCGCGCCGCCCCAGCGCGCAGGGTGAGAAAAGCATAGAGCGCACAGAAGCCACAGCCGGCCAGCATCAACCATTCCAGGTCCGTCATTCGAAGGCAAATTGTAAATGAGGGGCGTTCAACCTGGCGCGCGCTTATCCTTATAGCTGGACACACAGAACTCAAAGAAAGACCCAGCTTTCGTTAAGAAAGCCGGGCACTTGGTAGAACCGAGGGGATTTGAACCCCTGACCCCTACCGTGTCAAGGTAGTGCTCTACCCCTGAGCTACGGTTCTGTGCAGGATGGTCTGCGGGGTATGTTGGAGGCGCTGACCGGACTCGAACCGGTGGTGGAGGTTTTGCAGACCTCTGCCTTACCACTTGGCTACAGCGCCGACACTGGCTGTTGCTGGCCCTTGCGGGAGGGCTGGCAGGTCTTTCCTCTTCCAGCGGAAGGAATGTTAGCACGCCCCCACGGGGCTGTAAACCGCTGGGCGCGCGCAGGGGCGCTGACGCCCACGGGACACGCCATGTATTACGCTACGCCCATGCACAACAGGTGGGTGGGAGCGGCGCTGGCCGGAGTGCTGGTGTCGTGTGGCGCGGGGCAGGCCCCGGACAATCCGTTTGTAACGGGCACGACGCTGAATATTGCGCACCAGGGCGGTGAACTGCTGTGGCCCAGCAACACCCTGCTGGCCTACCGCAATGCGGCGGCCCTGGGCGTGGACCTGCTGGAAATGGACATGCACGCCACGCGCGACGGCGTGCTGGTGCTCTCGCACGACGCCACGCTGGACCGCCTGACGGACCGGCAAGGGCGCATTGCCGACCTCACACTGGCCGAGGTGCTGGCGGCCGATGCCGGCTACGCCCTGTCCACCGACAGCGGCCAGACCTTTCCCTTCCGGGGCCAGGGAGTGCAGGTGGCGCAGCTGGACGAGGTGCTGACAGCCTTTCCCAACCTTCCCCTGATCATT
Source organism: Deinococcus arcticus (assembly GCF_003028415.1). Taxonomy (NCBI): domain Bacteria; kingdom Thermotogati; phylum Deinococcota; class Deinococci; order Deinococcales; family Deinococcaceae; genus Deinococcus; species Deinococcus arcticus. The sequence goes on along the minus strand of NZ_PYSV01000009.1, from coordinate 129,129 downwards.
GAACTCAAGCAGACCCGGCCCAGCATCGCCGCGCCCTTTTGCAAGGCGCTGCGCGGCGCCGGCGCCACCGGGCGCGTGATTGCTGCGAGCTTCAGCGACGAGGCCCTGAATGAGTTCCGCCGGGTGTGCCCGGAAGTCATGACCTCCATGACCGAGCGCGAATTGCGGCCCCTGGTGCTGCTGAGCAAGGTGGGCCTGGCCGCCCTGGCCCCTGCACCGGGGCGCGTGGCGCAGGTGCCGGTGCGGGCCGGCGGCATCGAGGTGGTCACGCCGGGCTTCGTGCGCGCCATGCACGCGCGCGGCATTGCCGTGCAGGTATGGACCATCAACGACCCCGCCGAGATGCGCCGCCTGATCGCCATGGGCGTGGACGGCATCATCACCGACCGGCCGGACCTCCTGAAACAGGTGCTGACCGAGGGGGCGGCAGAGCGCCGCTAAGGGCTGTTCTACACTGGGCGGGTGAAGCGTTTCTCTCTGTCTGCTGCCCTGCGGGGCGCCGCCCTGATGCTGAGTCTGGGGGGCGCTGCGCAGGCCCAACTGCTGTCCACCCCGCAGGAAACGGTGGCCCAGCCCATCCTCAAAGGCTTTGCTCCGGACGGCCCGGTGCTGCGCCGGGGCGCCACCACGATCACCCTGGACGTGGCGGGTGGTCATGTGGTGGGCGTGCTGACCGAAACCGACAACCTGAACGATCTGGCGCGCGGGATTGCGGTGGGCTGGGGGATGGGGGAAGCCGACGTGCCCCGGCTGGCCCAGAGCCTGGGGCAACCGCAGGTGCTGGCGCAGCTCCGCAAGGGCCTGCAGGATTTCAGCGACGAGAACGCCACCGACTTTTTTGTGATCAAGGCGAGTGGGGAAGGGGCCGCCACGCGCTACCGCGCCTACACGGCCGTGCAGATCTGGCCGGACAGCGCCTTTCCGGCCACGAAGAACGTGACGGGGAGCGTGGGCGCCCCCAACACCCTGCGCATCTTCAGCGATTTTCAGTGCCCCTATTGCAAGCAGCTGTGGGACACGGCGCTGCCCGGCTGGGAAGGGCAGGCGGGGGTGTACCGCACGGCGCATTACCAGTTTCCGCTGGACTTTCACAAGAATGCCTTCAGCGCCGCCGAGGCCAGCGAATGCGCCGGCGCCCAGGGCAAGTTCTGGCCCTACGCCGACGTGCTGTTCGACCAGTTCAGCAGCTGGACGCGCCTGGACCCCAAGGACGCCCCGGGCCGCTACAGCGCCTACGCCAAGACGGCGGGGCTGGACACCGCCGCCTTCAAGACCTGTCTGGGCCAGCGCACCTTCAAGACCAGCGTGGAGGCGCAGTACAAGGCCGGGCAGGCGCTGGGCGTGCGCGGGACCCCCACGGTGTTTCTGAACGGCGTGAAGCTGCTGGATTACCGCAGCCCCGAAGAGCAGGCCGTGGTGCGGGCCATTACCCGGGCCACGCCCTCGGCCAGCAGTGTGATTGACGCGCGGCTCAGGACCCTGCGCTGAGTTGAGGGCGAGAGGAGGGCAGACCAGGCATGGTCTGCCTCTTTTTTGTGTCACTCTATAGTCATGCAAAGTAGAGATCTGGACGGTAACTTGTTGCGCGGCAGCCTGGAATTCCTGCTGCTGGCCAGCCTGGAAGGGGGGGCGCTGTATGGCCTGCGCATCATTCAGGACGTGCAGAACAGGACGGGCGGCCACTTCAGCTTCAAGGAGGGCACGCTGTACCCGGCCCTGCACCGCCTGGAAAAGCGCGGCCTGATCCGCGCCGAGGTGCAGCCCAGCGACGTGGGCGGCCCGCCCCGCAAGTACTACCACCTGACCGACAGCGGCGTGCGCGAACTGAGCCGCCAGCGTGACGCCCAGCGCGCCCACGCCGCCGCCCTGCGCCCTTTCCTGGAGTTCGCATGAGCCCTGAGGAACGCTTTGTGCGCGCCGCCACGCGGGGCCTGCGGGGTCAGGCCCGCCGCGACGCCCAAGCCGAGTTGCGCTCGCACATCCATGAGCGGGCCGCGCAACTGCAACTGATTCTGGGTGCCACCGCCGAGGCCGACGCCCGCGCCCAGGCGATGCGGGAACTGGGCGCGCCGGCCCACATTGCCCGGGGTCTGCGCCGCACCCACTGGCGCTGGTCGGCGGGCATGGGGGTGCTGGTCGCCTCGGTGCTGCTGACCAGCTGGGTGGCGAATGCCTACAGCCGGGGGCAGGCTGAGGTCACCCAGCTGGTCGACCAGGTGTTGTTTCCTTCGGCGCAGTGGGTAAATCCCTGTCAGGGGCGCCGGGCCTGTGTGGCCCTGCAGAGCGCTGGGGTGCCCCTTGAGTCTGAACTGCGCAGCCAGGGCCTCATGCACCGCTCGCAGGCGCGGCCTTTCCTGAGCGGTCTGGGGATTCAGACGCACGGCCTGTTTCAAAAAACGCTGGTGCTGCCAGGAAACGCCGCGCTGTCGGCCCGGCCTTTCGAGGTGGAGGTGGGGCGGCTGGGGTATCCCGGACGCCGGCGGGGGTACCTGAACGTGTCTGGCGTGCTGGCCCAGGGGGCGCGGCAGGGCTGGCCGCTGCAGGTAGACGGCTCCACCTTAGCGGTGCGGGTGGCTGGGCGGCCCATTGCCCCAGACACGCAGATGAACCTCCGCACCATTGAGGCCTACCTGGAAATCGAACTGGACCAGAAGTTGCTTCCAGCCGTCCGGGCCGCCGCCCAGGTGCAGGAGTCGCCCGGCGAGCCCCCTTTCGCCTCAAGGGCCTGGGCGGCGGCGACGCTGCGGCCCGCCCTGCAAAACCGGGTGAACCTGGCGGTGTCGCGTCCCGGGCACCTTTACGCACTGGTCACCTTCAGCCCGCGCCGTGTCTTTTCAAATCAGGTCTGGCTGCCCGAGTTGAGGGCGCTGGTGGTGCCTTCGCATGGTGGCCGCCTTTCCTTTCCGGTCGTCGCGTGGGGCGACGAACAGGCCCAACTCAACTTCGTGGCGTCCCAGGCGCAGTTTCTGAAGGAACTCCGGGCGGGGCGCGAGGCGGCGATGCTGCTGGCCGTCCCCAACGACCTGACGCCCATGAGCCAGCTGCAGGTCGTGCCGCTGCCCCCGGGGCCCGTGGCCGCAGGGTGTAGCGCCTGCCCAGAGGCGCGCACAGTGCAGGTGCCGTAAAGCATAAAGAAGGGGCCTCGACAGACGAACGCCAGGGACGATTGCACCGTCCCTGGCGTTTCAGCGTGGTCGCTCCGGTTTACGCCCGGCTCTTGTAGCGCTCCAGCAACTCGGCTTTCAGGTCGTCAAAGGCCACGCCCTTGCGCTCCTTGTGGCCCTCGGGCGTGCGCTCGCGCACACTCACCTCGCGCGCTTCAGCTTCTCTGTCGCCCACGATCAGCATGACCGGAATCTTGCTCAGCTCGGCCGTGCGCACCTTGGCCTGCATGCGGTTACTGCTGTCGTCCACCTCGGCGCGCAGACCGGCCGCGTGCAGTTCGGCGCGCAGGGCCTCGGCATACTCGTTGTGGCGGTCGGCAATGGGGATGATCATCACCTGCCGGGGGGCCAGCCACAGCGGAAAGTCCCCGGCGTAGTGCTCGATCAGAATGCCCACGAAGCGTTCCAGACTGCCAAACGGCGCGCGGTGAATCACGATGGGGCGGTGGTCCTGGCCGTCCTCGCCCACATAGGTCAGGTCGAAGCGCTCGGGCAGGTTGGGGTCCACCTGAATGGTGCCCAGCTGCCACTCGCGGCCCAGCACGTCCTTGACCACGAAATCCAGCTTGGGGCCGTAGAAGGCGGCGTCGCCGGGCTCCACCGAGTAGGGCAGGCCCACCTCTTCCACGGCGGCGATGATCTGCCCCTCGGCCATCTCCCAGTAGCTGGTCTCGCCCACGTACTTCTCGCTCCCCGGGTCGCGGGTGCCCACGCGGAAGCGCACGTCGTTCATGCCAAACGTCTTCAGGACCAGCACCGTCAGGTCCAGCACGTTCAGGAACTCGCTTTTCAGCTGGTCCGGGCGGCAGAAGATGTGCGCGTCGTCCTGCGTGAAGCCGCGCACGCGCGTCAGGCCGTTCAGTTCACCGGACTGCTCGTAGCGGTACACCGTGCCGAACTCCGCGAGGCGCACCGGCAGGTCGCGGTAGCTGCGCGGCTTGCTGGCGTAAATGCGCATGTGGTGCGGGCAGTTCATCGGCTTGAGCATGTACTCCTCGTCATCCACCGTGATGGGCGAGAAGTTGGAGTCGCTGTAATTCTGGTAATGCCCGCTGGTCTTGTACAGCTCCAGGTTGCCGATGTTCGGCGTGATGACGCCCTGGTAGCCGCGCTGGAACTGCTGCGCCTTCAGAAAGGCCGCCAGTTCCTCGCGCAGCACCGTGCCGCCCGGCAGCCACAGGGGCAGACCCCGGCCCACCAGCGGGTCAATGGTGAACAGTTCCAGTTCCTTGCCCAGCTTGCGGTGATCGCGCCTCTTGGCTTCCTCCAGGGCGTGCAGGTACTCCTCCAGTTCCTTCTGCGTGGCAAACGCCACCCCGTACACCCGCTGCAGAATGGGGTTTTTCTCGTTGCCGCGCCAGTAGGCGCCGGAGGTGCTCATCAGCTTGAAGCTGCCCGGCAGCCGGCCCGTGCTGGGAAAGTGCGGGCCCCGGCACAGGTCCACGTAATCGCCCTGCGCGTACAGGGTGATGGCCTCATCGTCAGGCAGGCCCGCAATCAGTTCCTGCTTGTAAGGGTCGTGGGGAAACTGGGCCAGTGCCTCGGCCTTCTGCACCTCGCGGCGGTTGAAGGGCAGGCCCCGGGCGATGATCTCGCGCATCAGCCGCTCGATTTCCGGCAGGTCTTCCTCGCGCAGCGGCTCGGGCAGGTCAAAGTCCTGATACCAGCCGTTCTCGATACTGGGGCCCACCCCGCGCTTGATGGCCTCGGCGGCGTGGCCCCGGGCACGGTAGAACTCGCCCACCGCCTGGCTCATGACGTGGCCCAGCGAGTGCCGGAACACAGGCGCGGCCTCGGCCGGATTCTTCTTGGTGATCAGCGTGATGCGCGCGCCGTCGGGCAGTGGCGTCATCAGGTCCACCAGTTCACCGTTGGCGGTGGCGGCCAGGGCGTCCTGCGCCAGGCGCGGGCCAATGGCCTGGGCGGCGTCCAGCGCCGTGGCGCCCTGGGGCAAGTCAAGTTGTTTTCCGTCGGGCAGCGTTATGTGCATGTTCAACCTCAGGTGAGAGCAATAGAGAAAGCCCGGTCTGGCCGCGTGTCCAGCAAAGGCGCCTGAAAACCGCGTGGGGTTTTCAGGCGCGCAGAGTTCGCGTGATCAGTCCGGGCTGTGCAGGCATTCGCTGCTGCCACACGCCGCCTATCACCAGACCGGAGTGATGGCAGGGGGGCTTCATGGGGGCAGGATAGCGGCCCAGGTGGGGCAGCGGCAAGGGCGGGCGCCGGGTCTAGAATGAACCCATGTCTCCGGTGGATGTCGCCGTTCATACAGAAGCCATTCCCCGCTGGTGGCCCTGGGCGCGGCTGGCCCTGGTGTTGCCCCTGCTCGTGGTGCCCGCGCTGACCCTGGGCCCGGTGCTGCTGGGGCTACCGGCGTACCATGTGCAGGGCGGCCAGATTACGGCCCGCTCGCTGGGGGCGCGCACCGTCATTCCGGCGGGCACGCCGGTGGAGCGCCGTCCGGTCACCCTGGGTCGCAAATCGGTGGGTTCGGCCCTGCCCGGCTATGCGGTGGGCCTGTTTCGCACCGACCTGGGGCGCGCGCAGGTGTTCAGTGATGGCTCGCAGGGCGCGGCGGCGCTGGTGTTCGCCACCCGGCCCCCCACGGTCCTGACCCCCGCCGACCCGGACGCCCTGCTGCGGGCGTGGCGGGCGGGGGAGACGGCGGCCTTTCGCCCCGCGCAGCCCGCGCGCCCCGGGTGGGAGGCGCTGCTGCTGTTGCCCCTGCTGCCGCTGGTGGTCTTTCTGTACAGCCGGCCCCGGGTGCGCTACCTGCTGGACGGCGACACGCTGGTGGTGAAGACCGCCGGCAGCACCACCCGCTTTCCCCGCACGGGCACGCGCGCCACGCTCACCACCGCGCCGCTGGGTCTGCGGCTGTTCGGCACCGCGCTGCCCGGCTATTACAGCGGCACCTTCGGCACGGGGGCCATCCCCGGTGGCCGGGTCCAGGCCGCCGCCGGAAGCAACCGCCCCGCGCAGGCCCTGCTGCTGGAGGCCGGTGGGCGCACCTTTTACCTCACCCCACAGGACCCGGAAACGCTGGCCGCGTGGTTTACGCCGGCCCCCTGACTCACCAGGGCAGGCCCCGCAGATGCACGGTGCCGGGCGGCCAGTCGCTCAGGGCGCGGCGCACCGGCAGAATCAGCGTGGGCCCGGCGTTGGTCACCCACCTGTCCTCGTCCGGGTCCAGGTAGTGGGCGGGGCCCTGCACCCGGGTAAAGCCGCCGCGCTCGTAAAAAGGAGCCACCTCTTCGCGGCACTGCAGAAAGGCGAAGTCGGTCAGGGCCTGGGTGTGCAACACCGCGGCCAGTTCCCCCAGGAGCTGCCGGCCCAGCCCGCGCCCCTGCCAGTCCGGGTGCGTGGCGACCCCGCCCACCCCGGCCAGCATGACGGCCTGCCCGCCCACCTCTGCCGCGCGCCGCCCAAACCCCAGCTGGGCCATGGGCGAGCCGCCCGGCCCCGCCAGCCACAGGTGCCACTCTGGCTCGCTGCCCCAGAAGGAGGTGCCGGCCCAGAAATCAGCCCACTGCGGGTAGGCGGCCTGCAGCAGGGCGCGCAGGCCCCGCTCCAGCTCTGGGGTGATGCTGGCGCGCGGGGTGAGGTGCGCCGTCCAGGTCACTGGCCCCGCTCCGGGTGGGGGCGGCGGGTGTTCTCTGCGCCAAAGTCCAGCTCGAAGAGGCGGTAGCCCTCCTGCACCTCCTCGCTGGGGACGTAGCCCATGCCCACGTAGGCGGGAGTCGCTTCACGCAGATTGGCGTACCAGTACAGGTAGCGCAGCCCACGTCCCCGGGCCCAGGCTTCCACCCCGCGCATGAGGCGGCGCCCCACCCCCTGCCGCCGGGCCCCCGGGGCGGTGTACAGGTCGTGCAGCTTGGCGGTGCGGTGGGCATGGCCCGACCGCAGGTCCGGCCCGGTGTCGTGCGCGGCGGCGTAGCCCAGCAACGTCTCGCCGGCAAAGGCCCCCAGCACCGCCCAGTCGGGGTGGGCACAGAAGGCCGGAAAGCGCGCGGCCAGCGCCGCCTCGCTGTCCACGAAGCCCATGTTCAGCAGCATGGGGCGCACCTGCGTGAAGTGGGCAGGCGTGAGGGGCTGAACGGTGGGGGGCATGGGGGCAGTCTGGCGAGAAGGCGGCGCCGCCGGCCTCTGCCAATTGGCGCATTTCGCCCGGGGGCTGGGCTGCCTACGCTCTGGGCATGTCCAGTTCCTTTGCCCAGCTGTCCCGCTCCACCCAGGTGGCGCGCCTGCGCGCCTCGGCCCAGGCGGCCCTGCGGGCGTACCCGTTGAGCGTGCGGCGCCTGACCCTCCTGAACCACGGCTTCAACACCACCTTCCGGGTGGATGCCGAGAGCGGCGAACGCTACGCCCTGCGCCTGAACGTGAATTCCCGGCGCGCCCCGGCGCAGCTGGCGGCCGAGGTGGCGTGGCTGTCGGCCCTGGCCCGGGACACCGACCTGACGCTGCCGGTGCCCCAGCCCCGCCGCGACGGCACCCTGCTGGGCGAGGTCTGGAACGAGGCGCTGGGCGCGCACCTGCCGGCCACCCTGTATTCCTGGCTGCCGGGGCGCGACCTGGGCGAGAGAGCGACGCCTGCCCAGCTGCGCGAGGTGGGGCGCGCGGCGGCCATCCTGCACGCGCATGCACAGACCTTCGACCTGCCCGCCGGAGCCGCGCTGCTCTCCCTGCGCGATCCCCTGATGGGCATGGGCGACAATCTGCGGCCCGGCCCGCTGCTGACCGAGGAGGGTCTGGCGGTGGTTCAGACCGTGCGCGCCCAGGTGGACGCCGTGCTGGGCCGCCTGTACGCCGCGCAGGCCCCGCGCCCCCTGCACGCGGATCTGCACCTGTGGAACGTGAAGTGGCACCGGGGCCGCCTGAGCGTGTTTGATTTCGATGACTCTGGCCTGGGGTTGCCGGTGCAGGACCTGACCATCAGCGCGTATTACCTGCGGCCCAGGGCCGAGCTGGAAGCCGCCCTGCTGGAAGGCTACGCCGCTGCCGCCCCAGTGCCTGGCGTGAACGCGGCCGACTACGAAACCCTGGTGGCCGGGCGGGCGGTGGTGCTGCTGAACGACCTGCTGGTGAACACGAACGCCGAGTTGCAGGCCATCCTGCCGCGCTACGTGCCCAACAGCGTCACCAAGCTGCGCGCTTACCTGGACAGCGGCGTGTTCCGTCACGACGTGCCGGGTCTGCTGAAAGCAGAAGAGTAATACGGCCGGCCGTGCCTTTCCGTCACATCCGGGAAGAAGGGGGTGTTTCTCCAATTCCCGGACATCCGCATTTTTTCTTTCTCTGCTCCGCAGCTCTGCGAGCCCCTCTGGTCAGAACAATTCCGTAATGTGCTACGGAATTGTTCGGAACTCGTCTCAGGGACAGCCACTGAAAGAGCTGGGCACTGACCGGGCAACAACACAGGCGCCCCGGCCATGCCGTGGCCGGGGCGCAGAGAAACGGTTGGGGTTACCAGTTGGCAGCGGGCGCGGCGCCGGTGTCCAGCCCCTTGGGGTTGGGGCCCCACTTGTTGGCGCGGGGTTCACTGTCCAGCACCATAAACACCAGAATGACGATACTGCCGAACGGAATGAGGTTCAGCAGGTACCACCAGCCGCTCTTGCCAGTGTCGTGCAGTCGGCGCACAGACACGGCCAGAGAGGGCAGGAAGATGGCCAGTGCGTACAGCACGTACAGCAGGGCAAAGATGCCCGCCACGCCGCCCAGACCGATCGGCAGGCCAGTTTCGCCCTGCGAGACGGACGACATGTAAGCCGGATACCAGGGCAGGGCCAGCAGCACCATGATGATCGTGTTGATCAGCGTGAACATCCAGTATTCACGGCGGCGGGCGCGGCCCCGGAAGTTGGCGTAATTGTTCTTGAGCACCTTCATGTATTCGTTCATAAGCAGACCTCCACCTGTTGCGTGAGAACAGTCTAAGCGTCACATTGGATCTATGTGGAAAGATCTGTGGCGCGTGATGGGGGTACTGCTGGTGGGGGGGCTGATGGCCTGCGCTCCGGCCGTCAGCGGCCCGTCTCAGGCCGCTCTGGCCGCGCCGCGCGTGGCCCTGGAAGCGGGCCACCCGGAGCGCCTGCGGCTGGTGGTGATGGGCGACCAGGGCACCGGCACCGAGACCCAGTGGCAGGTGGCCCGGGCCATGGCTGCGGTTTGCGCCGCGCAGGGCTGCGATCTGGGGGCGGCGCTGGGCGACAACTTTTATCCGGCGGGTCCCCGGGAGGTCACTTCGCCCCTGTTCCGCGAGCGCTTTGAGGTGCCGTATGGCCCGCTGGGCATTCCCTTCATCATGGTGCCCGGCAACCACGACGAGTCCTGGCTGTGGGGCGGCGACGGCGCCAGCCCGCGCGGCGCAGAAGTGCAGGTGGCCTACAGCCGCGTCAATCCGCAGTGGGTGATGCCCGCGCGCCAGTATCAGGCCAGCGTGAGCGGGCTGCTGGACCTGTTCGTGGTGGACACCGCCCCGCTGGCCGCCTACCTGCCGTCGGTGCGGCCCCAGGAACGGCCCGGCGGCCCCTGGGACGCGGCGCAGCGGGCCTGGCTGGCGCAGGCAGTGAACCAGAGTGCCGCCCGCTGGCGGCTGGTGCTGGGGCACCATCCCCTGTACAGCAACGGCAAACACGGCGACGCCGGGGCCTATGACCACCTGCCCTTCACCTTTCAGCGGGGCGGCGCGGTGCAGGCGCTGTACGCGGTGGCCTGCGGGCAGGCCGACCTGCTGCTCAGCGGCCACGACCACGCCCTGCAGCTGTTTGCCCCGCAGCCCGACTGCCCGGGCACCTGGACCGCAGTCAGCGGCGCGGCTGGCGAGGTAGGGGGTGAGCGCCGGGGCCGCCGCCCGGCTGCTTTCGAGGTGTACGGTCAACCCGGGTTTCTGTGGCTGGAGATCACCCCACAGACGCTGACCCTCTGGGCCTATGTGGTGGGGGAAGGGGGCGCCGTGACCGGCACCGAGATCGCCCGGCTGAGCAAGGGGTCTTAAAGGAAGGTGCGTGGCGGCCACCATGACCGTCCACGCACCGCTGCCAGTGCCTTGAAGCGGGACGCTGGCCTCTGTGCCGCGCAGGGCAACACCAGCATTCGCTCAGCCTTCACCCTGCCCCCAGACTGCAGGGCGCGGAAGGCAACCTCTCCCGCACCCTGCTCTCTGCCGCCCTTCTCTTACAGCCCGGCCTGCGCCAGAAACGCGTCAAGCTTCTGCGGGCGGAAACCGCTGAGGCTGGCCGCCACTTCACCGTGCACCAGCGTGGGCACGCTGCGCTTGCCGCCGTTCACGCTCATCACGTACTGGGCAGCTTGTTCATCCTGCTCAATGTTGATTTCCTCGTAGGCCAGGCCCTTGCTGGTCAGGGCGCGCTTGGCCGCGTGGCAATCCGGGCACCAGCTCGTCGTGTACATCTTGATCATGGTCGTCCTCCGGGTCGGTGCCGCTTGGCGCCTTGCCTATAGTTTACAAAATAAAGCATGTCAACCGCATAGCGTGTCCTGAGACGGCGAACAGCCCACCCCGGCGCGCGGCGGTGGGCTGAACAGAGGCAGCTCAGGCGCTGGCGGCCGGGGCGCTGTCTTCGGTGGGCGCCGGGGCCACGTCGTCGGAGGCGGCTGCGCGCTCCTTCTTGGGGGCCGGGGCGGCTTTGGGGGTCATGATCATATTCATGTCCATGCCCATCATGCTGGGGTTGCTTTCAGGCGCGCCCACATCGGCCAGGACCTCGGCCACTCGAACCAGAATGCGCTCACCCAGTTCGGGGTGGGTGCGCTCGCGGCCACGGAACATGATGGTGACCTTGACCTTGTGGCCTTCTTCCAGAAAGCGCCGAACGTGCCCGGTTTTGGTGTTGAAGTCGTGGTCGTCAATCTTGACGCGGAACTTGATCGCCTTGACTTCCTGCGCGCGGGCCCGCTTGCGGTTTTCCTTCTCGTTCTGCTGCTGTTCGTAGCGGAACCGGCCATAGTCGAGCAGGCGGCAGACAGGGGGCACAGCCTGCGGACTGACCATAACGAGGTCCATCCCGGCCTCGCGGGCCATCTGCATGGCGTCGCGCGTGTCAATGATGCCCACCTGCTCGCCTTCCGCGCCAATCAGTCGAATCTGGCGCACGCGAATCTGCTCGTTGACCTTGTGTTCTTTCGCTATGTTCATCACCTCCGCCGCGCTCCGGGGCACGCTGGCTCTCCGGGCGGCTTCGCCTACGTCCAACGGGACGAGATAGGTCAGTCTACCACGCCCCCCATCCCGGTATCCCCGGCGCTCTGGCATGCTGGGCGGCGTGACTGCGCCCGATTTCCCTGCCCCCGAGCCGTCCGCGCTCCGTCTGCCCGCGTCTGACCCGGCGCCTGCCTGGCCGGTGGCGGCCACGTTCGGCCCCCAGGCGGCGCGCAACCCCGACCTGGAAGTGCTGCTGGCCGATGGTCTGGGCGGCTTTGCCCTGAGCAGCCTCGCCGGGGTCCCCACCCGCTGCTATTCGGGGCTGGTGGTGAGCGCCCAGCCGCCCGTGCAGCGCGCGGCGCAGTTGGTCTCGCCGTACGAGGTGCTGCGCCTGGACACCCGCCAGGGGGTGCGGGAGGTGGCCCTGCACGCCCTGGAAATCGCCCCCGGGGTCTTCGAGGGGCAGGGCCTGGACGTGCTGAGCGGCGCGGCCCTGCTGGACCTGCTGCCCGAACGGGAACAGGCGGTGGGCGGCGTGACCGTGCGGCGCCGCGCCTTCAGTCCGCGCGGGTCGGGGGCGGTGGTGTTTCTGTACGAGGTGCACAGCCGCGAGCCCGTGAATCTGGTGCTGGGCGGGTACTTTGTGGACCGCGACATGCACGCCGTGCACCGCCACGCCCCGGACCTGGCCTTCAGCGCTGCTGGGCGCGAGGTGGCGGTGCAGGGCGAGCGCCTGACCCGCGTGACGGTGCACGCGCCGGGCGCCGCCCTGGGCACGCTGGCGCCCCGGCCCTTTACCCAGCGCGTGTACTACCGCCACGACGCGGCGCGCGGCGAGAGCGACCACGAGTATGTGCGCGGCGCTGCCCTGTGGGACCTGAGTTTCCCGGCCGGTGGCGGGCGCGCGGCGCTGGTGGTGCAGGGCCTGACCCCCGCCACGGGTGAGGTCGCCGTGGACGACCCCTGGGCCGCCTATGCCCAGGAAGCCGCCCGCCGCCGCGCCCTGGCCGCTCAGGCCCAGGCCGTCACCGGGGTCCGGGACGATCTGGTGGCCACGCTGGCGGTCGCGGCCGACGCCTATCTGGTGCGCCGCGCGCAGCCGGCCGGCACCACGGTCATGGCGGGCTATCCCTGGTTTGCCGACTGGGGCCGCGACACCATGATCGCCCTGACCGGCCTGACCCTGCTGACCGGCCGCTGGGCCGAGGCCCGCGACATCCTGCAGACGTTCCTGCGGACGCTGCGCCGGGGCCTGATTCCCAACAACTTTCACGAGGACGGCGCCGGGGCCGGCTACAACACCGTGGACGGCGCGCTGTGGCTGGCGGTGGCGCTGGAGCGCTACGTGGCCGTCACGGGTGACCTGGACTTTGCCCGCGCCACGCTGCCCCGGCTGCGCGAGGTGCTGGACTGGCACCGGCGCGGCACCGACCACGGCATTCGCGCCGACACCGACGGGCTGCTGCTGGCCGGCGAAGCGGGCGTGCAGCTGACCTGGATGGACGTGAAGATTGGCGACTGGGTGGTCACGCCCCGGCACGGCAAACCGGTGGAGATTCAGGGTCTGTGGCTGGGGGCACTGGGGGCCGAGGGGCGACTGGCGGCGGCCCTGGGCCAGGACGCGCAGTTTGCCCTGCTCCTGGCGCAGGCCCAGGCCAGCTTCGCGCGCTTCTGGCAGGCGGGCGCCTACGCCGACACCCTGAGCGCCCAGGGGCAGCCCGACCACAGCCTGCGCCCCAACGTGGCGCTGGCGCTGGCCCTGCCCGACACGCCCACCACCCCGGCCCAGGTGGCCGCCGCCGTGGGCGACCTGGAACGCGAACTCCTGACCCCCCTGGGCCTGCATACCCTCTCGCCGCTGGACCCCCGCTACAAAGGGAACTACGGCGGCGCGCAGGTGCAGCGCGACGCGGCCTACCACCAGGGGACGGTGTGGCCCTGGCCGCTGACCGCCTTCGTGGAACTGCTGCTGGCCCGGGGCGAGGTGGCCCAGGCGCGCGCCGCCCTGCACGGGCTCCTGGGGCACGTCTGGGAGGCGGGCCTGGGGCACGTCTCGGAGGTGTTCAGCGGCCAGGGCCTGCGCCCGGGCGGCTGCCCCTTTCAGGCGTGGAGTGTGGCGGAGCTGTTGCGGGCCCACGTGCTGGTTGCGCGGGCCGAGGCGCAACTGTCGGGCACGCAAACCCGGAACTGACGTGCGCCTCGGCCCGCACAGGGCCCGCGCCGGCCAGACCCTTTCCCTGACTTGACGTCCCCAGGACACGAATCCTACGATCAGCCCATGCGGCGGCTTTGGCGTTCGGTGGCGGGTGCCCAGGGTGTGGGCGGGCGGGGTCGGGGTGCCGCCGGTCTGCTGGCGCTCTGGGCGCGCGGTGAGTGACCTGCTGCTGCCGCCCCAGGCCACCCAGGTGGGGCTGGCGGTGGATGTGGCGGCCTTTGCCATGCACGCCGGCGAACTGCGGGTGCTGCTGGTGCAGCGCGGCGAACTGCCCCACGCCCGCGACTGGGCGCTGCCCGGCGGTTTTGTTCACCCTGGCGAGGAACTGCACGAGGCCGCTCTGCGCGAACTGCGCACCGAAACCACGGTGGAACTGGAACCCCGGCACCTGGAACAGTTTTTTACCTTTGGTGAGGTGAACCGCGATCCGCGCGGGCGCATCGTGAGCGTGGCGCACCTGGCGGTGCTGCCGGCCGGCGCGGTGGAGGTCAGCGGTGGGGGCCACACCCTGGGGGCCGCGTGGCTGAGCGCGCACGACCCGCCCCGGCTGGCCTTTGACCATCAGGCCATCCTGGACCGCGCCCTGGGGCGGCTGCAACTGCGGCTGGAATACGCCAATCTGGCCCTGGAATTTCTGCCCGATACCTTCACCCTGCCCGAGTTGCAAGGCGTCTTTGAAGCCATCCTGAACCGCAAACTGGACAAACGCAATTTCCGCAAGCGCGTGCTCTCGCAGGGCGCCCTGCTGCCCAGCGGCGAGCGCCGCAGCGGCGTGGGCCGCCCGGCCCAGCTGTACCGCCGCGCCAAAAACGCCCGCACCCCGGCGCTGTAGGGGGGCAGCCCCAGGCCCGAAGCCGCACATGCGGCGTCTTCCCGCGTGGACCTTTGCCATGATGCGAAAGACCATCCGGGGAGGGCCATGACCTTTATTCGCCGACACCGACCAACCCGCCTTCAACCTCAGGCCCAGCGGCTGCCCGTGCTGGCCCCCGCACCTGACCCGGCCACCGTCCTGAACGAGCGCCGCCGGCTTGCCCTGCGCCGCCTGATGGCCCGGCCCATGACTGCCCAGCGGCAGGCGGTCCGGCCGGTGCTGCGGGCCCTGGAATTGGAGCGCGCGGAGGTCTCGCGCCTTGAGCTGCAGCGGCAGGCCGCCACGGAGCAACTGGGTGCACTCTCGCCGGCGGCGATCCGCCCTATTCAGCCGCAGGCAGCGCCCTTGCCGACCCGCCCCCAGACCCCGGGTGAGTGGGTCACCGTGATGCGCTGCCGGGCCGAGCAGGTGGAAGGCAAAGCGTTGGATACGCGGCAGTACGCCCAGTTCACGGCCCTGCAACGCCGGGTGGCGCAGACCCTCGCGCAAGGCTTCAGGGCCGACCAGGGCCCGGCTCAGGTGCGCTACGAGACCTACGGTGAGTACCTGGCAACCCTGCAGCGGCATGAGGGGAGTGCTTCCGTATGCCGGGCGGTGCTGGGCATGGTCCCGCCCAGCGAACGGCTGGCCTTGCAACGCGCGCTGGACACAGCGGCGCAGCGGTTGACCGTGCAGGCGCAGCAGACAGACCTTCTGGCCCACCGCCAGACCTTGCAGCGGCAACTGGCCGAACTGGACGCCGAAGCCACGCAACCCGTCTTGCAACGCATTCAAGCCAGACGGGGCAGCGGTAATCCCTTGCCTGAAGCCATTCAACGGCACCTCGAACAAGGCTTGAACCACGACCTCTCCCGTGTGCGCATCCACGATGATGCGGAAGCAAACACCCTGGCAAAATCTGTCAATGCCATTGCGTTCACGACGGGCACAGATATTTTCTTCCAATCTGGGCGCTTCAATCCGAATACCCAGTCGGGCTTGGAACTGCTGGCCCATGAGGTGACGCATACGGTGCAGCAAGCGCGTGGGCTCGTGGGCCCAGGGGTGGACCCCGATGCCGGCCTGGAAGCCGAAGCCCGCAAGATGGGCCAGCGCCTGAGCCTCTGGCCCCCGGTGCCGCACCAGTCCCAGGCCCTGGCCCGCCCTGCTCGGCTCACCCCTGTCTCAGGTGCTGGCCGGCTTCAGCGCAAAGCCGCCGACCCCACCACGAACCTTCTGGCAGCCGTCAAAGCCGTTCAGCAGCAAGTGGACAGCGGGCAGATAGACGCGGCGGTGCGCCGTGTTCAGACACTGCCTCAGGCGCAGCGAGACACCGTGATCGGGGTGCTGGCGGCCCTGAAACTGCCCAACTGGGCCCGGTTTCGGCAGGCCCTGGTCAGGGCCAAGGTCAGCAGCCCCAGCATTGATTTCTGCCTCGCTGGTCCCGCGCTTTATGACCCCTTGAAGGGACAGGCGCTGGCCACGGTGTCGCTGCAGGTGGCGGCCCGCTACATCAACATGCCGCTGGGTGCGAAACTGCAACAGGCCATCCAGTACGCTCCAGTCGGCGAAGCTTTCCGCAAGCAGTTTCTGAGCATGATCAGCCTGGGCGCCCTGGCGGGTGCTGCTGCCGTTTTTGTCGTCCTGCAACTCACGCCAGCGGGCTGGGCCCTGGATGCGGCTGTGGTCATCATTGCCCTGGCGACCTACGGTCCGGCCGCCTTTGCTCTGGGTGAGCACCTGGGCGCTTTTTTCCGCATCGCCGACCGGGCCACCAGTGAAGCCGATCTGAAAGTGGCCGGGAATCACTTTGCGCAGGCCGCTGCTCTCCTGGGCACGGCCGGGCTGGCAGGTCTGATTGGCAAAGCTGCGGGCAAGGCCACGGCCAAAGGCGTGGTGGCCCAGCAGCAACGGGGCCTGGGGGTGCCCACGGCCGCGCAGCGCAGCCTTCCCCTGTGGCAAAACCAATACAGCGCCGCCATCAAGCAGGGCTTGACCCCTCAGCAGGCCAGCCTGTCGGCGACCATGAAGGTGCAGGCACCCACGGCCAAGCCCTTGCAGCCTTCAGGGAACCTGAACGCGGTCTACGAGGGCAGTCGGGTGGCCAATAGGGAGTTGCTGCCCTTAACAGACACCCTGGCCCGGCGCTACGGCGTGAAGTTCCAGACCCGCGATGGCTTAAAAGGCGAAGCGCGCTCGGCGGAAAAGGTCAACTCAGAATACAAAGGGAGCGCCGCGCAGTTGTTGGACGTTGCAGGCTCTCGACTGCTATTTAACAGTTTGGATGATCTTTACGCAGCCCTTACTTACATTCGAAGTAAATACAATGTCGTCCAGATTAAAGACCGCTTTGTGGAGCCGATGGCAACGGGGTATAGGGATATTGTGCTGAATATCCGCGCCAGTAATGGCTATGTGGTCGAGCTTCGGCTGGAACTAAGTAAGATTTCTGGGTTCGCGGCAACTGAGCATAAGATTTATCAAGAAATCAGGACTATAAGGGCGAATGCTGCTTTGGGTGGACGATTGCTCACCTCGGCAGAACAGGCCAGAGTGAATGAATTGATTTCAACTTCTAAGAACGGCTACAAACTCATCTGGAGTCAGATTATAGAGGCGCAGAAGTGAAAAGCGTAAACGTCACGTACTTTATCTTTGGCCTAAGGCCTGTAAAAGTCATTCATCTTGATGATGAGCTTCTGTCTGGAACTCCATACTCATTCGACTGGCATGATGGAAATTTCAAGATTGACTATAAATATATGGATGACCTCTGGGGGCCGCCAGCTAGCTACAATCACGACTTTGAACAATTGGGGCAGCATGAGTTTGATGCGGTTGTTTCGGAGATCAGAGCCGGGAGGGGGATGGTCAACATCGATGATTCGGACTTCGAGAGTGGGCTCCGTTATTATCGTGACGTTTTGGCTTTGGGTAAATAGGTGGCGACATTTGCGTGAGTGCCTTTAGTGATTTTTGGTCGAAAGATGATCTGCGATTTGGATTTGAAATTGCGATTCGTTCGGCTGTTAACAAGTCTCGCTCCGGCGACTCCTCTACGGATGAGTTATCTTCTTATGAAATATGGTGGGTGAACAGTGCGAGTCGCTCAGTCTATCTTAGATCGTGTGGTCTAATAAATCAATCAAGTGCAGATTAAATATTTTCTCCGGGAGATGTTGCCAATCAAACTCATTCAGCTAAATGAAGAGGTTCTTCCTGGGGCGGCCTATGCAATGGATTGGAGTAATGGAAATTTCGGACTTAATCAGAAACTTTTGAGTGAAATATGGAGCGGCCCTGGCAAAGACGGTGTGAACGAAATTTCAAAGCAGGAATTTGATACCTTAGTGCAGGAGTACCGCCGCGAAAAAGGCTTTCTGCACTTCGATGATTCTGCCTTCGAAGAGGGCCTTCGCTATTACCTCGAGGTTCTGGCTAAGGGCTGACGCGCCGTTCTTTTGCCCGTTCTATAGCAGAATCGCCCCCCAACGGCACAGGAGAAAGCCCGACTGCAAGAGCTTAAGCAACTTGCCGAAGGCGGCTACGCGAAAATCTGGGAAGAGATCAAGAGGGGAAATAAATGAGCGACGTCATCCTTCGCTATTTTCTTATTGGTGTGAGACCTGTCAAGCATATTGGATTGAAGGACAGCATTTACCTGAGTGCCGCCTATGCACTGGACTGGCAGACGGGCACCTTCATATCTCATGATGATTATCTCGACAACATCTACGGACGCCCCTCTAAGGATGAAGCCGAGGAAATCTCTCAGGAGGAATTTGATACCTTAGTGCAGGAATACCGCCGTGAAAAAGGCTTTCTGCACTTTGATGATTCTGCCTTCAAAGAAGGCCTTCGTTACTACCGCGAGGTTCTGGCTCAGGACTAACAGCCCCTTCCCTTACTCTTCTCCCTCATCCTCGTCGTGGTCGGGGTCTTCGTCCTTCTGGTCATCGTCCCCGGTCCAGCTCCGTTCCACGGGCGCGCGGCGCAGATCGTCGCGCGGCGCACTCAGGCGGGCCTCGTCGCGGTCCTCACCACTCATGACGCCCTGGGCGCGGGCCAGCACCGCCACGTCGGCGGCGTCCACGCCGTAGCGCTCGGCCAGATAGGCGGCCACCCACGCGCCGAAGTACCACAGCGCCAGCAAACCCGGGTAGCCCTGCGCGCCCCCTGGGTAGGGCACATGAAGAATCTCGTCAATGCGCGATTCCAGCACCTCGCGCGCCAGGTGCAGGGTGTCGTCGGCGTCGCCCAGCAGCAGCGCCACCTTGGCGTCGCCCTTCTCGTGCTGTGCTTCGAAGGCGCCGGTCACCAGCGGCAGGCTGTCGCCCAGCAGCGGCACGGCCAGTGTCTTGGCGGTGCGGGCCAGCAGGTGCTGCCATGCGTGCGGCAGGGCCTCGGCGTCGGGGGCCGCCAGCAGCAGCGGCGTGCGGCCCCACAGGCTCCAGGCCAGGTCACGCGCCGGGTTGTTCTCTGTCACCTGGGGCGCGCAGCGCGCGGCGAGGTCCTGCAGCAGGGCGTCGGCGGCGCGGGCCTGGTCGCCGTGGCCGCTGGCGTGGGCCACGTACTGTGCAAAGTGGTAGGTGGCCAGCGGCCCGCCCGGCACCAGCACGTCAATTTCCTCGGGGGTGCCGCCGGTGGCCACGCGGCGCACCTGCGCGCCCGCCACGGTGGCCAGATCGGCGTAGTCGGTGGCCAGGGCGCCGGCGTCGGGGCTGCCCAGCACAAACTGGGTCCCGCTGCGCGCCAGGCTGCCCGGCACCAGACTCTGGGCAAGGTGCGCCGCCAGGGTGCCTTCCCCCGCGCCCACCAGGCCGTAGGGCCCCTCTTCCGGGCGGTCGGGGCCGGCATAGGTGCCGGGCAGGGCTTCAAGCAGGGTCAGGAGGTGAGGGCTCATGGCCCCAGCGTAGCTCAGCGGGCGCCGGGCCCACAGGGGGGCACAGGCCAAAAACGGCCTTCCAGACGGCCTCTGGTGCCTTCACCTCCGCTTAACCCTGCATGCTAGAATCCGGCGCGTGTGCTTCAGAACGGCCCCCCCTGTGGGCACCAAAGAACATCACCCCGCCGGGGGGCAGGGTGAGAGGGGTGGCGCGCTCGACTGGACTCGAACCAGTGACCTTTGGCTCCGGAGGCCAACGCTCTATCCACCTGAGCTACGAGCGCAAAGCTCCGGTACCCTAGCACTTCGTATGAAGGAGATCAAGTGAACAAGAAGAAACTCGTGAACGTCCTGATGGGCGTTCTGGCCCTGCTGCTGATTGTGGGCATGGCCTATCAGTTCACGCCCAATCTGGGCGACCTGTTTGGCCGCAAGCAGGACGGCACGCCCGCCCTGACCGTGAACGGCGCCACCGTGACCGCCGAGGACTTGGAGGCGGTGCGCCGCAGCAACCCCATTCTGGGCAGCGCCGACACTGGCGTGCTGGCCGACGACTTCAAGACCTACATCGTGGCCCAGAAGGTTGAGCAGACCCTGGTGACAAACGCGGTGCGGGACATCCGGGTCAGCCGCAACGACGTGAACGCCAAGGTCAAGGAAGTGCGCGAGGCCAACGACCTGACCGACAACAAGAAGTGGACTGACGCCCTGCAGGGCGCCGGCCTGACCGATGCCAGCTACCGCGAGCAGGTGCGCCAGAGCCTGGCCATTGAGCGCAAGGTGGACGAGCTGAAAAAGGCCGTGCCCGCGCCTACTGAGGCCGAGCTGCGCGCCTACTACGACCTGACCCCCGAGCGCTTCCAGACTGACGCCCGGATTCAGGGCCGTCAGATTGTGGTGGCCGACAAGGCCAAGGCGCAGGACCTGCTGGGCCAGCTCAAGGCCGGCGCCGACTTCGCCAAGCTGGCCGGCGAGAACAGCACCGAATTCAAGGACCGGGGCGGCGCCCTGGGCCCCATCGAGAACGGCGCGCCCCGCCCCGTGGCTCAGGTGGCGCTGCCCAGCGAGGTGGGCGCAGCGGCCTTTGCCCTCACGGACGGCGGCCTGACCGATGTGGTGGAAAGCGGCGGCAAGTTCTACATCGTGAAGGTGGAAAAGTACCTGCCCCCGGCCCCCAAGCCCTTTGAAGAGGCCAAGAGCGACCTGACGACCGCCGTGACCGAGCAGAAGCAGAACGCCGCCCTGGAAGCCTGGGTGCGCGACCTGAAAAAAGACGTGAAGATCGAGTACAAGGACATCAACTGGAAGACGGAAAATCCGGCCGTGGCCACGGTGGCAGGCCAGGACATTCCGTACTCGGATGTGGTGGGCCAGGTTGTGAACAACCAGCAGTTCGCGGGGCTGCTGCAGCAGGTGCCACCCGAGCAGGCCGCCGGGCTGGTCAACGGCATCCTGAAGCCGCAGACCGTGCAGCAACTGATTCAGGCCTACGCCGCCCCCACCATCGCCGAGCGCCTGAAGCTAAACCTCACCGGCACCCGCCAGGAACAGGCGGCGGCACTGGCCGCGTATGGCAGCCGGAACGTCCGCGTGAGCGCCGCTGACATCTCGGCCTTCTATGCCCAGAACAAGGCGCAGTACGCCAATCCCGCCAGTGCGGCAGTGGCCGAGGCCAACTTCAAGGACCAGGCGGGAGCGGTGGCGTTCCGCAATGGCTTCTCGGGCGGCAACTTCGTGACGGCAGCCAGCAAGGCGGGCGGCACGGTCAGCGAACGCGGCACCGTGACAGCTGGCGACGGCGGCCTGAGCGAGGAACTGAACGCGGCGGTGTTCAGCGCCAAGAGCCTGAAAGACGCGGGCGAGGGCAGCCTGAGCGATGTGGTGAAGGTGGGCGAGCGCTTTGTGGTGCTGTACATCACCGACCTGAAGCCCGCCACCACCCAGCCCCTGAGCGCCGTGCGCGACGAGATTGAAGCGCAGGTGCTGGCCCAGAAGAAGACCGAAGCGGGCCAGAAGTTCCTGGACACCCAGGTGGCGGCCCTGAAACCCAAGGACAACCTCAAGGCCGTGCTGGCCGCGCAGGAAAAGCGCGTGGCCGCCCAGACCCCCAAGGCGCCCGCCAAGACCACCCCTGAAGAGGGCAGTGGCACCGGCAGCAGTGGCACGGGCAGCACTGACACCGGCGCCGCCCAGGGCAGTGAAGGCCAGAGCAACGAAGGCCAGAGCACCGGCACCCCGGCCGAGGGCACCAGCGAGCGCTGATCCCCCGCTCTTGACCGCCGCCCCGCAACGTTGCGGGGCGGCGGTCTTTCTGGAGGCGCCCACCCGCTGCCCGGCGGGTACTGGCAGGGTCACGGTGGCTGGTGGTGCAGCCAGGACCCGGCCAGCCGCACTGGCCCCGCTCATCCAGAACACCCCACAGGCCAAAGCAGCTTGGAAGGGCGCAGGAGCGCTGCTCCATTGTCAGAGGCTCCTCTGTTCCCGTGTTCGCGCTGCGGCGCCTCACTGCGCGTCTGCTCAACCCTCGCCTGCGGCTCACCCTGGTCTCGTATCAGCGGCGTCTGCTCCCACATGCACTAGACTCGGCCGGTTATGCCGCGTGTTTTCTCTGGAATTCAGCCCACGGGCGAGCCTCATATCGGGAACTATTTCGGGGCCATGCGGAACTACGTGGCGCTGGGCGAGCAGTACGGCAAGAACTCCATCTACTGCGTGGTGGACCTGCACGCGCCCACCAACCCGGCGGCCTTTGATCCGGCACTCCTGGCCGCGCGCACGCTGGACATGGCGGTGGCGAACTTCGCGGCGGGCCTGGACCCCCAGAAGGTGATTTTCTTCGTGCAGTCGCATGTGCGCGAGCACGCCGAACTGGGCTGGCTGTTCACGCTGCTCACCCCCGTGGGCGAGCTGGAGCGCATGACCCAGTACAAGGACAAGGCGCAGAAACTGGAAAGCACCCCGGCGGGGCTGCTGATGTACCCGGTGCTGCAGGCCGCCGACATCCTGCTGTACAAGGCCGACACCGTGCCCGTGGGTGAGGATCAGGTGCAGCACATCGAGCTGACCCGGGAAATTGCCCGCAAGTTCAACCACGCCTACGGCGAGACCTTTCCCGAACCCAGGGCGGTGCTGGCCGAGGGCGCGCTGCGCATTCCCGGCGTGGACGGCCAGGGCAAGATGAGCAAGAGCAAGGGCGAGGCCAGCACCCTGGGCATTCTGGAGCCGCTGGAGTCCATCTGGCAGAAACTGCGCGTGGCCCCCACTGACCCGGCGCGCGTGCGCCGCACCGATCCCGGCGACCCTGACAAGTGTCTGGTGGGCGACTACCACAAGCTGTTCAGCGACGCCGAGACGGTGGCCGAGGTATACGCGGGCTGCCGCACGGCGGGCATTGGCTGCGTGGACTGCAAGAAGAAACTGATGGTGGGCATTGGCGCCCACCTGGGGCCCATTCAGGAGCGCGCCGCCGCCCTGCAGGCTGACCCCGATTATGTGCGCGACGCGCTGGCGCAGGGGGCCCGCGAGGCGCGCGCCATCGCCCAGCCGATCATGGAAGAGGCGCGCGAACGGGTCGGCTTCCTGCGGCTCTGAGCGGGCCATGACCGCGACGCTGGCCCCGCCTGCCCCGGCCTCGCCCACCCCGGGGGCAGGCAGCTTTCTGGTGGCGCTGCCCGGGTTTGCCGGCACGCTGGGCGAACTGGCCGCTGCCCTGCGCGCCGGGCGCGTGCCCCCGGCCGAGGTGCCGCTGCTGGCCCTGACCCGCGAGGTGCTGGCCTGGGCCGGGCGGGTGACCGGCGAGGGCCCCGCCGCCCTGGCTGACGCCCACCCCGAACTGCTGCCCACCCTGGCGGCCGTGATTGCCCTGAAGGCCCGGCTGCTGCTGCCCCCCGAAGAGGACGACCTGCCGCCAGAGGCGGACGTTGATGAGCCGCCAGCCGACGAGGTGCTGCGGGGCGTGGAGGCCCTGGCGCAACTGGACACCCTGGTGGGGTTTCTGGCCGCCCGGCGGCGCGAACGCGAGGGCCTGATTCCGGCCCGGCCCTTTCCGGTGACCCTGCCCCGGCCGGAGCGGCCACGCAATCCCCAGGGCAGCCTGGCCCGGCTGGTGCGCGCGGCGCGCACGGCGGTGCGGCAGGTGGAGGTGCCGCTGCTGGCGCGCGACCGCCTGACCCTGCAAGACGCCCTGGGCGCCCTGAGGGCCTTTGGCCGGCGCCTGCGTACCTTTACCTTTCGCGGCATTCCGGCGCAGGACTGGGGCGAGCGCACCACCTATTTCGCGGCGCTGCTCGAAGGGGTCAAAGAGGGAACGTTCAGCGCCGAGCAGGCTGAGCCCTACGGCGAGATCGCGGTGACCTCTCACCTGACCGAGGGCGCAGAGGGCTAGGCACCCTCGGCTCAGCCCAGGTCCAGCATCAGCTCCAGGTTCTGTACGGCGGCGCCGCCGGCGCCCTTGCCCAGATTGTCCAGCCGCGCGGCCAGCAGCGCCCGCTCGTCATCGGCCGAGGCGTACACGAAGAGGTCCAGATCGTTCGTGTCGTTCAGGGCCTGGGGGTCCAGGGGGTCCGGGTTCTGGTCCGGGCCGGACACCCGCACGTGGCGCTGCCCGGCGTAGTGTGTCGCCAGGGCCGCGCGCAGGGCCCCGGCCGTCACTCCCAGGTCGCGCAGGTGCAGCGGAATCGTGACTGTCATGCCCTGGGCCCAGGCGCCCACGTTGGGCGTGAAGACTGGCGTACGGGTCAGGCCGCCGTAGCGCATGGTTTCCGGGATGTGCTTGTGTGCCAGCGAGAGCGCGTAGCTTAAAAATGCGCCGCGCATGGGATGAAGCTGGTTCTGCTCGTGGGCGTCCACCAGGGCCCGGCCACCCCCGGTGTAGCCGCTGTAGCCCTGAATGCTGAGCGGAAAGTCGGCCGGGATCAGGCCGGCGGCCGTCAGCGGGGCCAGCAGGGCAATGGCCCCCGTGGAATAACAGCCCGGATTGGCCACGAACCGCGCGGCGCGGATGCAGGCAGGCTGCTCCGCATTCAATTCTGGAAAGCCGAACACCCACCCCGGGTCAACCCGGTGGGCGGTGCTGGCGTCCAGCAACCGCGCGGCCGGGTTGGTGGTCAGGGTCACGGCTTCCCGCGCGGCGTCGTCGTGCAGGCACAGAATGGACACGTCGGCGGCGTTCAGCAGTTCGGCGCGGGCGGCCGGGTCCTTGCGCCGCGCGGGGTCAATCCGCAGCAGTTCTAGGTCGGTGCGGCCCGCCAGCCGCGCGCGAATCTGCAGGCCGGTCGTGCCGGCCTCACCGTCAATAAACACTCTGGGAAGGGTCATACGGAAACCTCTGTCAGGGGCTGAATGATTTGAAGGGAGAGGCGAGCGAAGAGGAGATGCAGACTCTGCCCCGGTTGAAGATGCGTCCAGAGGGGTGGGTGCATTGGCACGATGCGGACAAAACCCGTTTCACCCCGCGCCAGAACCTCCGGTTTGACCGTCTCCCACTGGGCGTAGGCCCGAACTTCCTCATCTGCACGGGAAAACACGACGATGTCGCCGTCCATAGGTCCCAGATGCTCACCAAGCCGCCGGCTCAGAAAGGCGCCTGGATAGTCGTAGGGCAGGTGCAGTCGGGCCAGCAGGCAAGGAGCCTCAGCCATGCCCGGTTCCGTAACAGCGCCGTATCAGTTCGGCCAGGTCGCCCTTGGCCGGATCACCTGCTGCGATGCGCGCCAGTACCTCGGCGGGGGTCAGCCACTCGGCACCGCTGAAATCGTCCGGGTTAAAGGCAGGAGCCACGTCCGAGCGGATCTCGTACACCCGCATGAACGCACTGAGCGGAGTGTCGAAAGGGGAGAAGGCGGCCACCTCCCGCCAGGGCACCGTGTCCAGGTCCAGATTCAGCTCCTCCTGGGTCTCGCGCCGGAAGGCCGCTTCGTAGCTTTCGCCGCGTTCCACATGGCCCCCCACGCTCATGTCCAGGCACCTGGGAAACACCCTCTTGCTGGGCGTACGGCGCGGAATCCACAGCTGCCCGGCCCCGTTCACCACGAAGGCATTCACCACCCGCACTGGCAGGCGCCGGGCCCAGGCGTCCCCGCGCGTGACGGTGCCTACCACCTCGTCGCGCTCGTTCACCAGGTCCAGCCATTCGGTGGGGGTTGTGGTCATGGCCTCCATTCTGCGGCCAGGGCGGGGGCCACTGCGCCCATCACCAGCGCGGCTTCAGATGCCCCATCAGGTGGTACAGCAGCGCCTTTTGCGCGTGCAGGCGGTTTTCGGCCTGATCGAACACGCGGCTCTTGGGGTGCTCGGTGGCCTCGGGCACCGTTTCCTCGCCGTAGTGCGCAGGCAGGCAGTGCAGGAAGATGCCGTGTGGGGCGATGGTCTCCAGCATCCCTGGCGTCACCTGATAGCCCCGGAAGGCCCGGCGGCGGATGTCGGCCTCGGCTTCCTGGCCCATGGAGATCCATACGTCGGTGTACAGCACGTCGGCGCCCTCCACGGCGCCTAGGTCGTTGGTCAGAGTCACCTTTACCCCCGCGCGCACCGCGTCCATCAGCACGCCCGCGTTGGGCTCGTAGCCCACCGGGGTCACCACCGTCACGTCGGTCCCGGTCAGGATACCCATGTGAATGTGGCTGTTGGCGAGGTTGTTGCCGTCCCCGATGTACACCACCCGACGGCCGCGCAGATCATGGCCGAAGGCTTCCTCAATGGTCTGGTAGTCGGCCAGCAGCTGCGCGGGGTGCAGCATGTCCGACAGGCCGTTGATCACCGGAATGGCGGCGTGCTGCGCCAGTTCCTGCAGGGTCTGCTGCAGGTACACGCGGCCCATCACGCCGTCCACCCAGCGTTCCAGGTTGCGCGCCACGTCGCTCACGCGCTCGCGGGTGCCCAGGCCAATCTCGGTGTTGGACAGGGTGATGGCGTGCCCGCCCAGCTGGTACATGCCCACGTCGAAGGTGGTGCGGGTGCGCAGACTGGCCTTTTCAAACACCAGCGCCAGCGACAGGCCCGCCAGCGGTTTCACCTGCCGCCACTCACCGCGCTTCATGGCGTGGGCGGTGTCCATCACGGCGCGCAGTTCGGCCGCCGTCATATCGAGGTTGCTCAGGAAGTCGCGCCCGGCCATCACGGGGGCAGGCAGGGTGTCTGGGGTCAGGGGCGCAGGATTATTCATGATGGTCAGGAGGCTAGCGGCAGTCTCGCCTTTGCCCTTCTTCCCCTGCGCTCCTTTTTTGACTTTGCTCTCGGCCTTCGGCATAGGGAAGAAGTATACCCCTTGCCTGTCATCACCGGGTGGGCAGGGAAGGAGAGAGCGTATGTTTATTCGCCACCAGCGTTTGAAAATGCAGGAGTGGGACGGTCGCCTGAATGAACAGGCGCCGCCCCACTCCTGCGCGCGCTTACTTCGTCTCAGTCAGGGTGTAGCTGCCCGAGCCGCTGTAGCCGTACACCCGCCAGCGGTAGGTGCCGCTGGCCGCGCTGTACGTGATGGCCTCGGTGCTCGTGCTGCCCTCGCTGGCCGCCACCGTGTTCCAGGTACTGCCCGAGAGCTGCTGCAGGTACAGGTCAAAGTCAGTGCCGCTGGGCCCCGTCAGATTGCCTTTCAGGGTGCCGCCCGCGGAGGCGAAGCCTGTGCTGCCCGGTTGATAAGAGTTGCCGCCGCTGCTCACGCTGCCGGTGTAGGTGGTGGGCGTGGGCGTGGTGCTCCCGCCCACGGTGACGAACAGCGCCGAAACCGGGCCGTAGGTGCCGCTGGCATTGCGGGCGCGCACATAGATGGTGTGGCGCCCGGCACTCAGCCCGCTGGTGGAAACGGTGGCCTGCACACTCTCGCGGCCCGCGTTGAAGCTGCCGTCTGCAGCGGTCATGGCCCGCGCCGTGCCGCCAGCCCAGGGCGGTGTGTCAATAAAGTACTCGGCGCCGGCCACGGTCCGGGCCGGTTCGGTGCCGTTGCTGGTATTGAAGCGGGTGTTGTCGGCGCTGGCACTCAGGGTAAAGCTGGCCCCCGTGGCCACGCTGGCCGGCGCCGTGACGCTCACGCTGTCCGGGCCGCTGCCCAGCTGGTAGGGTGCGCGCGCCACCCGCAGGGCGTACAGCAGCGCCGCCTGGTTTTTGGGCAGGGTGGTGCCGGTAAAGGTGCTGCACGGCTCAAAGAACGCGGTGCCCAGCTCGAAGGTGTAAGACGCCACGCCCAGCTCGCCGTAGGCAAAGTCATCCGTGGTGCCGCTGGTGGGGTACAGGCCCACGGCCTGTTCGGGCTTGTAGCCGTTGAAGTAGGCCAGCTTGCGGCCCAGCGACTGCAGCGCCGTGGCGTTGGCCGTGGGGGTGGTGGTGTCGCCCCAGGGCCACAGCACCAGCTGCGAGTAGCTGTGAATATCCACGTACACGCCGGGCGTGGTGGCGGGCGCGGCGTCGCTCCGGGCCGGGCCCCGGTTGTCGGCAAAGGCCGCCTTCATCAGGTTCTGCAGGTTTTGCGTTTCGGGCTCGGAGGCGGCGCCCACGCCCCGGTAGGTTTCGTTGCATGGGTCAGTGCTTGATCCCCCGGTGCCCCAGGCGTAGTTGAAGTTGCGGTTCAGGTCCGCGCCGAACAGGCCGTTGCTGCAGCGCTGCGTGTCGTTCACGTTCTTGCGCCACGAGGCCCCGGCCTCGGCCTTCTTGCGGCCATCGGGATTGCTTTGCAGCACCAGCCAGACTTCCTGGGAGTCCAGCATCCAGGTCACGTCGGCGTCCTTACCGTAGTTGCTCACCAGATACTCGGCAAAACGGGTGGACAGCTCGGCAGGCGTGTACTCGCGGGCGTGAATGGACGCGGTGATCAGCAGCCGGGGCTTGGTGCCGGCAATGCTGCGGTTGGTCAGCTTCAGCACGTTCATGCTGTAGCCGCCTCGCCCCTTGGTTTTCAGCCAGCTGTCGCCAATAGAGGTCCAGGTGGCTAGATTGGGGTACTGAGTCACTATGCTCTGGGCGCTGGTGTACGTTTCTTCCACCGTGCGGTAGCAGGGATAGCCGCTGATGGACAGGCTGCCCAGGTTCTGCTTCAGCGATCCGCTGTGCCGGGCCGTCTCGGCGGGGTCAATGCGGATGGTCCAGCCCCGGGTCAGACCGGTCACGCGCAGGCGCTCGAAATCGGCCTGCCCCACGTCCAGCAGCACGAATTTCTCCTCGGCGCTGCCGCCCAGCGGCTCGAAGGTCTTGACGATGTCAATCCAGTCGCGTTCGGTCTGGAAGTCAATGCGCGAGACAACCACCGGGTTCTGCTGAAAGGTGCTGCACTCGTCGGCCGTGGCCACCAGAGAATTTCCGGGCGCGGCCGGCGGCGCGGCCTGGGGCGCGGGGGTCTGCGAGCAGGCGGCCAGCAGCAGGGCGGTACTCAGAAACAGGGACGAGGTGAGCTTTCTGGTCATAACAGCCTCCGGGGCAAAGGGGCACGCCTGCTCCAGAAGCCGCGCAGCGTCAGCGGCCATGAACAGAAGCACCTGCGTTGTGGGTACCCCGGCACTGTAACATCCACCTTCCCCAGTTCAAGGTCAGACTGTCCGGATAAACTGAACGGGACGTTGAGAATTGACAGGCAAGCGCACACTTCTGTGCTAGTGGCATTCGGGTCTGGGCCGCTGCCGCCGGGCTGCACTGGGAGAAGCGGGAGGGGGTAGGGTGGGGCAGACGGCAGCAGGAGTGCCCTAGACAGCCCGCAGACCCTCCGTCCCTTCTACAGCCCGCAGCGGCGCGTGCTCTACCCTGAAGCCCATGACCGCGCCTCTGTTCGATTCGCACATGCACACGCCCCTGTGTGGGCACGCGACGGGTTCGCCGCGCGAGTACGCCCAGGCGGCCCTGGATGCGGGGCTGGCCGGCGTGTGCTTCACCGACCACATGCCCATGCCCGCGTGGTACGACGCCCCCTGGCGCATGCGGCTGGACCAGCTGGACGCGTATATCGAGGCGGTGCAGGCGGTGCAGGCCGAGTTCGCCGGGCGCCTGGAGGTGCGCCTGGGGCTGGAAGCGGACTTTCACCCGGGGACCGAACGCTTCGTGGAAGAGGTGCTGGCCCGGCACCCCTGGGACTACGTGATTGGCAGCGTGCATTACCTGGGCGCCTGGGGCTTTGACAACCCCGAATTCGTGGCCGAGTACGGGGCGCGCGATCTGGGCCAGCTGTATACCCAGTACTACGCCCTGGTGGAGGGCGCGGCGCGCAGCGGCCTCTTTGACGCCGTGGGCCACCTGGACCTGCCCAAGAAATTTGGGCACCGCGATCCCCTGGGCGCGGCTGCCCTGCGCGCCCTGGACGTGATTGCCGGGGCCGGCCTGAGCCTGGATTTCAACACGGCCGGCTGGCGCAAGCCGGTGGCCGAGGCCTATCCCGCCCCGGACCTGACCCGGGAGGCGGCCGGGCGCGGCATTCCCTTCGTGCTGGGCAGCGACGCACATGCCCCGGTCGAGGTGGGTTTCCGCTTCACCGACGCCCGGCAGGCCCTGCAGGACGCGGGCGGGCGCGTGGTGACGTACCGGGGCGGGGTGCGCCGTGGCTGAGGGGCCGGGCAAGAAAGCGATGGTGGGTGTGCTCAAAACCACCGCCGACCTGCTGGACTTGCTGGGCTCGGCGGACAACGCCTTCCGGGCCCAGGCGTTTCGCAGCGCGGCCCGCAGCCTGGAGGGGCTGGACACCGAGGCCGAGGCCCTGATCAACGCGGGCTTTGCCGGGGTGCCCAAGGTGGGCAAGACCATCGCCGCCGATCTGCTGGCCTACGCGCGCGGCGGGGCGTTCGCGCCGCTGGAAGACGCCGCCAGCCTCATTCCCGCCGGGGTGCTGAGCCTGTTCCGGGTGCGCGGCCTGGGCCCCAAGAAGATCCGGGCCCTGTGGGACGCGGGCATTGATTCGCTGGAAGGCCTGCGAGAGGCCTGCCGTGACGGCCGGGTGGCGGCCCTGCGCGGCTTTGGGGCCAAGAGTGCCGCTGCCTTCCTGGGCGCGGTGGAGTTCGCCCTGGCGGCCCAGGAACGCCAGCACCTCAGCACCGCCTGCGAGGTGACCGAAGGGCTGTGCCGGCGGCTGGCCGCCTTCGAGCCCCGCCCGGCCGGTGACGTGCGCCGGGGCCTGGACACCGTGCGCGCCGCGCGCGTGACCGTCACAGGAAGCCCGGCCGACCTGAGCGCCGCGCTGGCCGGCGTGGTGGAAGACCTGAGCCCGCTGGAGGGCCAGCCGGTGCTGGCCGGGCGGGTGGACGGCGTGCCGGTGGAGGTGGCCTACGCCCCCACCCCGGACCAGCGCGGCGCCCTGGACCTGCTGATGGGCGGCAGCGCGCCGTACCGCGAAAGCCTGCAGGCCGCCGCCAAAGCCCAGGGCCTGGAACTCGGTGGCCACGGCCTGCTGCGGGCGGGGCAGCCGCTGGCCACCCCCACCGAGGCCAGCGTGGCCCAGGCCCTGAACCTGCCGCTGCGCCCCGCCGAGTACCGCGAACCCGAGCACGACGACCTGTGGCAGACACTGCCGCACCCGGATGAACTGGTGACCGTGGCCCACCTGCGCGGGCTGCTGCACACCCATTCCACCTGGTCCGACGGTGCGGCCAGCCTGGCCGAGATGGCCCGCGAAACCCTGCGCCTGGGCCACAGGTACCTGGGCACCGGCGACCATTCGCGCGCCGCCCACTACGCGGGCGGTCTGAGCATCGAGCGCCTGCAGGCCCAGCTGAAGGAAATCCGCGAGTTGCGCGCGGCCGGGCTGCCCATCGTGGCCGGCGCCGAGGTGGACATTCTGGAAGACGGCACGCTGGACTACCCCGACGACGTGCTGGAAGAGCTGGATTACGTGGTGGCCAGCGTCCACAGCCTCTTTACCCTGGACGCCGCCCGCCAGACCGAGCGCCTGATCCGCGCCGCGCAGCACCCGCTGGTGACCATCCTGGGCCATCCCACCGGGCGCCTGCTGCTGCGCCGCCCCGGCTACGCCCTGGACCTGGACGCCGTGCTGGCCGCCTGCGCGGCGCGCGGCACCGTGGTGGAAATCAACGCCAACGCCTACCGCCTGGACCTGGACTGGCGCGTGGCCCTGCGCTGGCGGGAGCGCCTGACCTTCGCCATCAACACCGACGCCCACGTGCCCGCCGGACTGGGGGACACCCGCTACGGTGTGATGGTGGCGCGTAAGGCGGGCCTCATGCCAGCGCAGGTGGTCAATACCCTGGACCAGGAGGCGTTTCTGGCGTTCGTGGCGGCGCAGCGGGCGGCGCGGGGCTAGGCCCATACAGCAAAGCGGGGGCGGCGCCCATGGCCGCCCCCATCTGTTACCAGATGTCCCACATGACGCCCAGGCGGCGCGGCTGGGGATCCAGCGCTTCGGCACGCTCCAGATCGCCCTGCAGGGCCAGCTGGCAGATCTCCCGCCCGGCCCGGCGCCAGCGCCGACGGGCCACGCGAGTTGCCGCAGAAACGCCCCCCCTCAGGCCGCCCCGCTTGAGCCAGCGCCGGGCCTGCTCCTGCTGGAAAGTGGCCACGGCTTCTTCCAAGGCCCAGGTCATGACGGGCGTGCGAAAAGGGGTGCCCAGCCGCTGGGCAAACCCCACCCGGTACCCCACCACGGCCCAGTGCGGCTTGGGCTTGCGGCGCTGGCGCCGCACCGGTTCCAGCACCGAGCCCGGATGCTGCGAGGCCAGCACCTGTGCGTGAACCCACTCTTCAAACTGGCCCAGTTCGCACCACTGCCGCCGGGGCCACGCGGCCTGAACGGCCTGTGGCTCCCCGTAACCCAGAAATGGCTGAATGTGGTGCGCAAGACGACGAGCGATAAGGCGGCGCGTGTGCTGTTCACGCGTCCATAAACGTCCGGTCATAGCAGGCCCCCTCCGAAGGGCCTACTGGGTGTCGTCTCGCCAGGTCATCCTCACGAGCATAGGCGCTGGCCCGCGCCGATGCATCCGCCAAACGGCTGAAGCGAATGGCCGTTCAGGGCGCTCCTCTGCTGCGGGTTTGGGGAACGGCCCCGCCGCTGTCCCCGTCTGTCTCAGCCGTACCGCTTTTCCAGCCACCCTGCCGCGCCCCCAGTCCATGCGTTCACAGCACCCAGCCTCCTGCCCACAAAAACGGGCGGGACTGTTCCCCTCACAGAACAGTCCCGCCCTGGATTTGCTGCAGGCGCCCGGCTTCAACTCCGGCGCGCGGGGCGCGTGCCCTTAACGCGTGCCGAAGTTCTGCACCCAGTAGGTGCCGTAGGGGCTGCCGGGGCGGTAGGTGTAGCCCACGCCCAGTTCCCGCAGGCCGGGGTCCATCAGGGTCTTGCAGTGGCTGGGGCTGTCCAGCCAGCCCTGCACCACGTTCTGCGCGGTGTAGCCAGCGGCAATGTTCTCGCCCACCTGGCGCCAGCCCACGTAGCCGGCGGCTTCCATGCGCTGGGCCGGGGTGCGGCCCTCGGGGGTCATGTGGTTGAAGTACCCGCGCTCGGCCATGTCGGCGGCGTGGCCCCGGGCGGCGGCGGCCAGGTGGCCGTTCCAGGTCACTGCGGGCGCGGCGCCGAAGGCCTGCCCCCCGCAGGCGCGGGCCTGGGCGCGCGCCACATTCACTTCCGCCAGAATCTGCGCTTCCTGGGCGCTCATGGTCTGGTCGCCGGCGCCGGTGCTGGGGGCCGCACTCTGGCCACCGCCGGAGGTGCTGCTGCTCACGGTGGTGGGGGTGCTGGCGGCTGGGGCGCTGGGACCGCCGCCACAGGAGGCCAGCAGCAGGGCGAAAGGCAGGAGGGCAGTCAGGGCAGTCTTGGGCATGTGAGGGTCCTTTTCGCACGGCGGGGCGGCGCATGCGGTTGAAGTGCCCTCACGGTACAAATGTCAGACTTTCAGCCCGGTCACTTCCGGGAACATGAACGTGCCGTCCCCACGCTTGGCGGGCCCCGGCTCCAGCTTGCCCTGAAAAAAGACGTCCTGATGGGGATTTCCACCCTCTGACACCCGCGTGCCTGCCCGGATTCCACAGCACACCCCCCAGGGGGTCATCCTGGGGGGCACATTAAGGGGGCGTTCAGTGTTCGCTTCCCTGTCAGAGTTCTGTCAGACGAACGGCCATCTGTCGCGCCGACCCACTGGAACCAGGCTGGCGGCTCCACGCCTGGAGGAGTGCCCGGTGCCCGTATCACTCATACGAGTTCCGAAAAATTCCGTAACACATTCCGGAATTTTTCCGACCAGCGGAAGAAGGAAAAAATACGGAGTTCCGGGAATTGGACTGGCACAGCGCCGAAGGCGGGGAACATCCGGCTCTTTCCCGGAGGTGACGGAAATGGACGGCAGTCCGTATCAGCTGGCATCGGTGAGTCAAGGGGTCTGCCTTCCTCTGTTCAACTCCCGCGCGCCCGGCCCTGCTCCTTGCTCTGCGCCGCCGCTTTTCAGGTCCCTCCGATCGGAAAAACCCCGTCATGCGCGACGGGGTTTTTCAGAAGCCCTCTAACGGGCGCCGGGCTCAGCGCACGCGGTTCAGGCCGTCCTGGGCGGGCCGGTAACTGGGGCTCAGCTTCAGGGCGCGTTCGTAGTTCTCGCGCGCCTTCAGGCGGTCGGCGGCCACCGCACCCGAACCGCGCTCGTAGCTCAGGCCCAGGTAATACAGGTATTCGGGCGTGTTGCTGCCCAGAGCGGCGGCGCGCGTCAGCTGCTCGCGCGCGCCCTTCAGGTCGCCGCTGTCCAGGGCCAGACGGCCCAGGTAGTAATAGAACTCGGGGTAACGCAGTGGGTCCAGGGCCACGGCCTGGGTCAGCTGCGCGCGGGCGGTGGCGGTGTCCTTGGCAAGGTAGCTCACCACACCGTACTGACCCACCGCGTAGGCGTTCTTGGGGGCCAGCCGGGCGGCCTGCGCGGCTTCTGGGCGGGCCGCCGTGAGGTTACCGCTCAGGGCCAGCAGCTTGGCGTAGTAGGCGCGGTTGTAGGGATCGCGGGGGTCCACGATCACGGCCTGCTGCAGGCTTTCCAGGGCCAGCGGCAGGTTGCCGGTGGCGTAGTACATATCGCCCAGGTTGTACAGCAAAATGGCGTTATCGGCGTTCAGGGCAATGGCCTGCTTGAAGGCGTCAATGGCGCGCCCGGCGTCGCCCTGCAGCTTATACACGTAGCCGCGTTCGTTCCACACGCGGCTCAGTTGCACGTTCTTGCTGGTGCCGGCCTGGGCCAGCGCCTCGGCGTCGGTGAGCACGCGCAGGGCTTCATTCAGGTTCCCGCCCACACTGGCACGGTCCCCGGCCCCGATGTACTGCTGCACATACGCCTGAGACAGCGAGATATACGCGTCGAAGTTGCGGCTGTCCATGCTGATCAGGCGCTTGAGGGTTTCGATGCCGGCGCTGTACAGCCGCAACTTGATCTGCGAGCGCCCCAGGCCAATCAGGGCCTCGGCGTTGCGTGGGTCCAGTTCGGCGGCCGCGCGGTAGGCCACGTAGGCCTGATCAAACTGGCCCTGCTCGTAGTAGTACACGCCCAGCGCCACGTAGTTGGCAGCCGGAATGGTGCGCGGCGCGGGCGCCGGGGCAGCGGCAGGGGCCGTGGGGGTGCTGGTCGGCGTGCCGGGCGCAGCGGGCGCGGTCTGCGCCGCCGTCATGCCCAGCGTCAGCAGCAGGCCCAGCAGGCCGGTCATGGTGATGCGTCGATTCACTCGGAAACCTCCGTGGGGCGCAGCGCGGCTTCGCGGCGCGGCCTCACCCTGCCAGAAATGGGCATAGGGGCATGATACGTGAGAACGCCAACAAATCGGGTGAAGTGGCCGTGAGAGGGCAGGAGCCGCATATGGGCAGTGTTCCGGGCCCCCGTGACGCCGGTCTGATGAGCGCCGGCGCCGTGTACAGTTGCGGGCATGAACGCTTCCGCCGCCCCTGCGCCGCCCCTGCGCCGCCTGGGCCTGACCGGCAGCATTGGGGCCGGCAAAAGCACGGTGGCTGCCCTGCTGCGGGCCCACGGCCTGAGCGTGCTGGACGCCGATGAACAGGCGCGGCTGGTCACGGCCGAGCCCGAGGTGCTGGCCCAGATGGAGGCCCGCTTTCCCGGCACCGTGAGGGGGGGGGTGCTGGACCGCGCCGCCCTGGCCGCCCGCGTGTTCCCCGACCCGGCAGCGGTGGCCGATCTGAACGCCATTGTGCATCCCCGGGTGCGGGCCCGCATGGCCGAACTGGAAGCGCAGGCGGCGGCGCGCGGCGAGCGCTGGGTGGTGCAGGATGTCCCGCTGCTGTTTGAGGGGGGGCTGGACGCGGGCATGGACGCCGTGCTGGTGGTGGACGCCCCGCTGGCGCTGCGCCTGGACCGCGCCCTAGCCCGGGGTGGCCTGACCCGCGAGGACATCCTGGCGCGCGACGCCCGGCAGCTGCCCGCCGAAGAAAAGCGCCGCCGCGCCACCTGGGTGATCGGGAACACCGGTGATCTGGGGGCGCTGGCGGCGCAGGTGGCGGGGGTTGTGAAACACCTCTGGGCGCGGGAGGCGGAAAGCGGGAGGCCGTAGACCGAGCGGGCGCATGGGCGTTGCGCCCGCGCACCGCGCCCTGCTGCCTGCTTACCTGTTCAGCGCCGCGGCAATAAACCCCGCAAACGGCGGGCTGGGGCGCATGGGGCGGCTCTTGAATTCAGGGTGGGCCTGCAGGGCCACGAAGAAGGGGTGGCCCGGAATCTCAATGCTCTCCACCAGACCGGCGCCGCGTCCGGCCACGCCCGGCGTCACGCCGCTGATGATCAGCCCGGCGTTCCGGAGCTGCTCGGTGTAGGCCGGGTTGACCTCGAAGCGGTGGCGGTGACGTTCCTTGACCACGCCGCCCTGGGGCACGCCGTACAGCTCGGCAATCCTGGTGCCTGCGCCCAGGTTCATGGGCCAGTCGCCCAGGCGCATGGTGCCGCCCAGGCCCGCCACTTCCAGCTGTTCGGGCATCAGGTCAATCACCTTGTGGGGCGCGTACTCGTCGAACTCGGTCGAGTTGGCGCCCGAGAGGCCCGCCTTGTGGCGCGCGTATTCAATCACCGCAATCTGCATCCCCAGGCAGATGCCCAGGTAGGGCGTGCCAGTTTCGCGGGCGTACTGCGCGGCGCGGATCTTGCCCTCAATGCCGCGAATGCCAAAGCCCCCGGGCACCAGAATGCCGTCGGCGCCCGACAGGCGGGTCTGCACGTCCTCATCCGACACGCTGGGGTCGGCCAGTTCCTCGGCGTTCACCCAGCGGATATTCACCCGGGCGTCGTTGGCAATGCCCGCGTGGGTCAGCGATTCCATCAGCGACAGGTAGGCGTCGGGCATGGCGGTGTACTTGCCCGCAATGGCAATCGTGACCTCGCGCGTGGGCTGCTTGATGGTCTTGACCGCGTTCTGCCACACGCCCAGGCTGGGGTGAATGCGCTCCAGCGAGAGCAGGTCCTCGACCACCTTGCCCAGCCCCTGTTCTTCCAGAGCCAGCGGCACCTCGTAGACGTGAGAGACGTCGTAGCTGGAAAACACCCGGTTCTCGCGCACCGAGGTAAAGGCGGCGATCTTGCGCGTGATCTCGGGCGGCAGCTTGTCCTTGCTGCGAACCATCACGATGTCGGGGCTGATCCCGACCGAGCGCAGTTCAGCCACCGAGTGCTGGGTGGGCTTGGTCTTGAACTCGTTGGAGGTGCCCAGGTACGGCACCAGCGTGAGGTGCAGGTACAGCACGTTTTCGTCGCCCTCGTCGAACTTGAACTGCCGGATGGCCTCCAGGAAGGGCAGCGACTCAATGTCGCCCACGGTGCCGCCCACCTCGATCAGCACGATCTCGGCGCCGGCCGTTTCGCCCGCCGCGCGGATGCGGCGCTTGATCTCGTCGGTGACGTGCGGAATGACCTGCACGGTCTGCGACAGGTAATCCCCGGCGCGCTCCTTACGAATCACCTCCTGGTACACCTGCCCGGTGGTGATGTTGCTGCCCGGCGGAATATCCAGGTCCAGAAAGCGCTCGTAGTTGCCGATGTCCAGGTCCGTCTCGGCGCCCGACGCGGTCACAAAGACCTCGCCGTGCTCGTAGGGCCGCATGGTGCCCGCGTCGATGTTGATATAGGGGTCAATCTTGACCGCTGTGACCCGGTAGCCGCGTGCCCGCAGCAGGGCCCCCAGACTTGCACTTGCCACGCCCTTGCCAAGGCTGCTGACCACGCCGCCTGTTACGAAGATGTATTTCATCGCTGACCGCGAGCGCCTGACCCCCACCTGCGGGGACCAAAAAGAAAAACCGGGGCGCTCGGCCTCCGGGATTTCAGGATAGCACGCCCCCGACCAGATGGGGGCGCGGCTCATACGGGTTCCGAAACATTCCGGAAGTGTTCCGGAATGTTTCCGACCGAAGGGACTCGCAGAGCTGCGGAGCAGAGAACGAAAAGATGCGGATATCCAGGAATTGGACCCCTCCCAGCCGAAGGCGGGGAACATCCCCCTTCTTCCCGGATGTTACGGAAATGAACGGCAGTCCGTATCAGGGCGGCAGCGTGCCGATGTTGCGCGGCGCGGCGCTCAGGGCCTGGATCCAGGTGGTGGGGTCAGCCGAGGTGCGCGCCGGAATATTGACCTCCTTGCCCGAAGCGAGGCGGCTGAGGCTGAGGTTCAGGGTCACCCGCACGTTGCCGGGGGTCTGTGGGTTGTCGGCCTGGATGGTGAACAGCTGGGGCAGGTTGGTCACGGCGGGCTGCACGTAGTCCAGCAGCAGCTTGCCGCTGCCGCCCGAGACATCCAGGCTGCCCAGGCTGGACAGGGCCGGGGGCGCGTTGGAGGGCAGATTTCTGGTGTATTCCACCAGCAGCCAGCGGTTCGCATTGGCCGCGTCTACGCCGGGATTGTTCTGACCGGTGGCATTGGAAACCCACCCGCTGCGCAGCACGGGGTAATAGGCCATGAATTTGTAGCAGGCATTTTCGTTATCGATGGCCCCGGTTGTGGCGTTCAGGCATGGCGCGCCCGTGACCACCCGGGGCGAGCGGATGAACGCCAGGATAGGCGCGCTGGCGTTGCCCACCACCCAGCTGCCGCCGCCCGGGCGCGCCGTGGTGTAGCCGCCCCCCAGATTCAGCGCGGCGCCGTTGGGGTACACGTAGGCCGCCTCGCGCACATTGGCGGCCACATAGTTCATGGCGATCTGTCCTTCCTGCAGCAGATCGTTGCGCGCCTGCAGGTTGGTGGCACTGCCCGAACTGGAAATGAGCAGGTTAGAGGCCGCGAACAGCACGATCAGGGCCAGGGCCACGGCCACCAGCAGTTCAATCAGGGTAAAGCCTTGCGCGGCCGTCTTCATGGGCGGGCCACATCCACGACCAGGGTGGAGCGCGCGGTGTCGGCCTGGACCACCAGCTGCAGGCGGCGAATGGGCGCCGTGTCGGGCGCATTGCCGCTGCAACTGGCGTTCAGGGGCGCGCTGCCCACCGCGTTGCCGTTCAGGTCCAGGTTGGTGACTGTCAGGGTTGCGCCAGCCGGAATGGTGGCAGTGGTGCAGCGCTGGTCATACATGGCCGCCGAGAGCCAGTCGCCCCGGATGGTTTCCAGCAGCGCCTGCGCGGTCTGGGTGGCGCCCACCTGCTGGGTGCTGCGCCGGGTCAGGCCAAAGAAGCCGGTCAGAGGGGTCAGTACCACCATCACAATGACGCTGACCAGCAGCACGCCCACCAGCACTTCCACAATCGTGATTCCGCCCTGCGTATCAGTTCGTCGCATCAATCATCACCTTCCCGGTGATTCCCACCACCTTGACTTTGGTTTCGCGCCCGCCCGGGTGACGCAGAGTCCAGACCACCCCGTTGCCGTCGGTGGTGCCGCCCGGCGCTTCATAACTCACATGATTGCTGCCGGTGGCCGCCGCCACCACCACGCCGCCCGGCAGGGTGCGCGTCTGGGTGCCCGTGCCCCGCGTGACCGTGTAGGCCGGGGTATTCAGGGCCACGTCCAGCCGGATGTCCTGGCCGCCCTTCAGGGCGTCGCTGCGCGCCTGGCGCAGGTCGCCGGTCAGCTGCGAGGCGGCCTCGCGCAGCTGCGTGGTGCGGTAGCTGCCCAGCAGGTTAAAGCCCAGCACCCCGGCCAGAATGCCCAGAATCGCCATCACCACCAGCAGTTCCAGCAGCGTAAAGCCCTCGCGTTTCATTCGTTCCTCTGCTGGTTTTCGGTGGCGCTCACGCTCTCGCCGCGCAGGCGCAGCGGCTGGCCCATGGGCTGCACGGCGGTCGCGCTGTCCATCAGGCCCAGTTGCCAGTTGCGGGCGGTGGGAAAGAAAGGCGGCTCGTAGCCCTGCAGGGTGCGGGGGTCGAACACGAAGTTGCGGCCGTAGCCGGTGCTGGCCGAGTCGCCGCTGAAGGTGCCGAACGCCCCGTAATAGTTCTCGATGATGCCGCCGATGAGCTTCACGTTGCCCATGGCGCTGCCCTCGTTGTACTTGTCCACCTGCACGGCGCCGGTGCCGGCCATCAGCACCGCGTGAATGGAGGGGTCCATGCCCATCTGGTCTTTCATGAGATTCACGTTGCCCTGCGCCGAATAGATGCCCAGGATGTTCTTGGTACTCAGGTTGGCGCAGGCGGCCGGGGTCACGGTGCCGTCGCCGGCCACCGCGTGCTCTCCGGCACAGGGCGGGTCGGCGTAGCGCAGGCTGCTGGTGATGTTGATGTCGCCCGACGCCGCCAGCGTCAGCCCGGCAAAGGAGGCCACGGCCGCCCCGGAAGCGCTGTTGGGTCCGGCGCTGAGGTTCTGCACGCTGCCCGCCACGTACAGCACCCCGTTAAAGGCCGAGGCCACCCCAGGCTTGAAGGTGCCGTCTGGCTGGCGCTCGGCGCCCTTCCACTGGCCGTCGGTATCCAGGATCTGCAGGAGGCCGTTCTGGCCCAGGGCCAGCTGCGTGGTCACGGGGCCCGTGAGGCCGGCCACTGTGTACGTGATGCGCTGCACCGTCTGTCCGGCAATCGTGTCCTGATACAGCTGCATCTGGCTCACGTTGCCGGGAATATTGATGCCGCCCAGCAGAGCTTCCTGCTGCTGGTCGCTGCCGTTTTCCGGCAACTGGACGTATGAGGCGTTCCAGTTCACTCCCTGCGTGAACTGCGGCGTGGCGCAGCTGGTGCCCGCGCAGTGCGAGGGGGCCTGCGGTGTGGGGTTCATGCTGCCTACCGGCACGAAGGTGCTGTTGAAGGTGGCGCCGGGGTTGGCCGGCGCGCCGCAGGTGGGGCCGTCGGGGCCCGTGGTGATCTGCCCGGCCGGGCAGCCCGCGCTGGTGACGGCGCCGCCAAACCAGGGCCTGCCCACGAAGTTGAAGTGCTGGTTGGTGTGGACCGGGCCGCTGAACAGCGTGCGGCTGGTGAAGTAGATGCCCCCGCCACTGGCCTCGGCGGCGGCGCTGAGGTAATGGTGGTTGGTAAACAGGGCGTTGGGCGCCAGCGAGGGCCGCCGGATCAGCAGATTCAGTTCCTGCTGTCCGGGGCGCACCGTCACGCGCCGGGTGGCGCCGCCGGCCTCGCCGGTCACCTTGGCGGCCGGCACCTGGAAAAAGACGCGGTAGGCCACCGGGCTGTCCTTGACCACCCGCGTGGGCTTCAGGCCGTAGGTCACCCGGTAGCTGGCGCCGTCCTGGGTGCCGTCCAGCGCGGCCCCCGTCTGCCCGGAAAACAGGTCCGACCAGAAGCGGCTGCGCTCGGTCTCGCTGGTGCCGGGCATGCCGGCCAGGGCAAACTGCGCTGCCCCGGCGGCACGCAGCAACACATTCACGCGCGGGTTCAGGGCCGTGGCCTCGTTCAGGCCCTGCGCGCGCGAGGTCAGGTCGCACACCTCGGCGCCGTCGGGCAGGGTGGCGGGCAGGCTGGTCAGGCCGCACAGGGCGGCAATGTCGGCCTCCATCTGCGGCAGGGTGAGGTTGGTGGGGTAGCGGGCGACGCCAAACAGGATCTGCGCGGCGCGCAGCCGCGCCTGCACGCGCGCGGCGCCGGATTCGGCGGCGTACTGGGCGCGCAGCGTGGCTTCCTGGTCGGTGCTGGAACGCCGGGTGGACAGCGTGACCTGCGCCGTCACGCTCATGATGACGGCCAGCATCAGCATCACGAGCAGCAGGGTCACGATCAGGGTCGCGCCCTGGGTGCGGTGGTTCGGCGGCATGGTGCTCAGTATGAAAGCCCAATGCGAAAAATCTCACCCCCCTGTTCGGGGAGTGTGGAAAATCCCAGATTCGCTAGGCAGCCTGTGACAGTTCTGTCAGAGTGGAGGGCTAAGTACGTTGCACCTCACGTTACGACTTTGCAGGAGAGCACCGCAAAGTCTCCACTCCCGGTGCAACGTCCTTTTTTCGATACTCGCTCCGCTCGGTTGATCTCAAGATCAACAGCGAGCTACTTAGCGCCCGCGAATGCGTTCCAGCAGGGCGGTGTGCCGTTCCTCGCGTGCCCGGCCCGCCGCCTTGGCCCACGCGCTGGCCGAGCCCACGGCGAAGAAGCGCTCCCGGGCCCGAGTGAGCGCCGTGTACACCAGATTGCGGCTGAGCATGGGCATATGGGCCTCATGCAGCACGCCC
Source organism: Deinococcus arcticus (assembly GCF_003028415.1). NCBI lineage: Bacteria > Thermotogati > Deinococcota > Deinococci > Deinococcales > Deinococcaceae > Deinococcus > Deinococcus arcticus. The sequence goes on along the minus strand of NZ_PYSV01000009.1, from coordinate 87,371 downwards.
AGCACCGTGCCCCATTCGCTGCCCTGGGCGCGGTGCACCGTCAGGGCGTAGCCCAGCTGCAGATTGAACAGCTCGGCGCCGGCCAGCTCCACCACGTTGCCGTCGAAGTCCACGGTCAGGCGCCCGCCGCTGTCTTTCAGGACCGTGCCCACCGTGCCGTTAAACACCTCGTTGGTGTAGTCGTTCTTGGTCTGCACCACCACGTCCCCGGCGCGGGCCTGCCCGTCGGCAATGCGCACGCCGCCCTCGCCGGGGTTAAACAGGCTCTGGAGATGGTGGTTGAGCATCTCCACGCCCAGCGGGCCCTTGCGCATGGGGGTCAGCACCTGCACCTGCGCCGGGCCTCCCAGGTCGCGCACCAGCAGGGCCACGCGCCGGGCGCCCACATCTGGCTCGGTCTCGGTGACATTCAGGCGGGGGTCGCCCCACACAGGCGCCTGGCCCTGCAGCAGCCCGTGGGCCGCGCGGATAATCGGATTCTGGGCCGCCTGCCGGTACACCTGGGTCAGGCGCACGGTGGGGGCCACCTGGGTCAGGGCGTGCAGGGGCAATCCCGCGTCTACGGGGGGCAGCTGGTCGGTGTCGCCCACCAGCAGCACCCGGGCCCCCGGCGGCACCGCTGAAAGCAGCGAGAGCATCAGCCCGTCGCCGCACATGCTCACCTCGTCCACAATCAGCAGGTCGTAGGGCGCGGGTTCCAGGTGGTTGTGCCGGAAGCCCGCCGGGCCGTACCCCAGCAGGCGGTGAATGGTGCTGGCGGTGCGCCCCGTCACTTCCCCCAGGCGCCGCGCGGCCTTGCCGGTGGGGGCGCACAGGCCCACCTCCAGACCCAGCTTCTCGGCCAGATCGGCCACGGCGCGGGTGGTGGTGCTCTTGCCGGTGCCGGGCCCGCCGGTCAGCACCACGAGGCGGTGCTCTTCAAGCAGGTTCAGCACGCCCGCCTGCTCCTCAGAGAGCCCTTTGGCGGCCCCCTTGGGCACGGTCCAGTCCTGCCCGGCCGGCGGGGTGGCCAGCAGGGTGCGAATCAGCCCGGCCAGCTTCCTCTCGGCGCGCAGCACCGGGGGCAGATAGATGCGGCTGGGCTCATGCAGCGCGTCCTCGGTGGCCAGCAGGGGCGGGGAATCGTCGGCCAGGCGGCCCAGTTCCACGGCCGTGTCCACCGCCAGCCGCGCCTGCGCCGCCGAGACGCGGGTGTAGTGCGCCACCCCCCGTTCAGCCCGGCGCCGGGGCAGGTACGAGTGCCCGCCCTGCTGCGCGGCCTGCTGCAGCGCGTACACGGCGGCGGCGGTCAGGCGCCGGGGGTCGTCCAGGGTCCCGCCCGCGGCCTGCCACAGCTTGTCGGCCGTGAGAAAACCGATGCCCTCCACCTCGGTCAGGGCGAACAGATCGGCTTCCAGGCGTTCCAGGGCCGTCTCGCCAAAGTGTTTGACCGCTCGCTGCGCCTGCGAGATGCTCAGGCCCAGGCCCTGCAGCCCGGCCAGCAGGCGGCGCTCCAGGCCCTGCTGCGACCAGCTCTGCACCATCTTGTGCAGGGTGCTCTGCGTCACGCCGGGCACCTGCAGCAGGCGCTCGGGTTCGGTTTCCAGCACGTCGAAGGTGCCGGGCCCAAAGGTCTTGGCAATGCGCCCGGCCAGCACCTTGCCCACGCCGCCCACGCGCGCTTCCAGGTAGGCGGCCACCCCGGCCTCGGTCAGGTCGGCGGGCTGGGCTTCCAGGACCATGTTCAGCACCCGGTACTGGTAGCCGTATTCCCGGTGCTCTTCCATCAGTACGTCGGCGCTGAAGGTGTCGCCGGCTTCCAGGGGCGGCATCACGCCGATCACAGTGGCGTCGGGGTCCTCGCCTTCCGCGTTGCGGATGCGGGCCGACATGACGGTAAAGCCGGATTCGGCGCGAAAGCGCACCTTGTTCACGCCGCCAGACACGCGGAAGGCTTCGGTGGGGGGGGCGGCCGACATGAGACTCACAGCATAGCGTGACCCCAGGCATTCCGGCGTGAGCGGAATGGGGAAACAGAAGCGGGGCGCGGTGGCACACTGTGGAATGTGCTCCCCGACGCCTTTACCGCGCACACCCCAGAACAGGCCCGGCTGCTGCTGGCCGAGGACACCCTGGCTGTCCTGGGCCCCCTCATCCCGGAGGCGCTGAGCGCCAGTGAGGTCGCGCGGCGCTGCGGGCGCCCGCTGAACACCACGCACCACCACCTCACGCGCCTGCTGGGGGCCGGGCTGGTGGCCATAGCCGGCGAGCGGCCCCGGGGCGGGCGGCCCATCAAGCTCTACCGCGCGGTGGCCCGCACCTTCCGGGTGCCCTTTGCCTTGACGCCGCATGCCACGGTCGAAGAGCTGCTCTCGCGCGTGAGCACCACGTTCGTTCAGGAGGTCACCTGCGAACTGGCCCGGCTGTTTGCGGCAGACAGCGGCACCGAACTGATGATGGCCACAGACGCGCTGGGCCAGCTGGGCATGAGTGTGGCGCCGAAGGCCCTGAAGGCGGCGCCGCCCCACGGCGCGGTGGGCAACATGGGGCGGCGCACCCTGAGCCCGCAGAGTCAGCGCGAACTGGAAACGCGCCTGCGCGACCTGCTGGCCTGGGTGGACGAGCGGGCCGCTGCGGACGGGCAGGCCCCGGACGCCCAGCCCTGTCTGCTGGGGCTGCTGTTCACGCCGGTGCAGGGGGGGCCATGAGCCATGAGCCATGAGCCATGAGCCATGAGCCATGAGCCATGAGCCATGAGCCATGAGCCATGAGCCATGAGCCATTTTCCCTCAGGGGTTGGCGGGCAGAGGGCCCGGGACTGGAGCCGCGCCCCGGTCCCGGCGCAGCAGGCCAGCCCATACGGGCGCGGCCAGCAGGGCCAGCGCGCCGGCCACCGCGAACACAGTGGCGATGGGCACCCGGTCGGCCACCGGGGCCAGGCCCAGCAGCACCAGGGGCATGCCGGCCATGCTCACCATGGTCAGCAGGCTGCCCACGCGGCCGTAGAACTCGGGCGCCACGCGCTGCTGGAAAATCACCCCAATCGAGACGTTGGCGGCGGCGTTGAACAGGCCCAGCACGGCGGCCAGCGCGTACATCTGTCCGGCGGTCTGCGACAGGCTCAGGGCCAGTACCGCCGCGCCCATGCCGGCCAGGCCCCACACGCTCAGGCGGGCAGGGGACAGCCGGGGGCCCAGCGCCGCCAGCATGAAACTGCCCAGAGCTAGGCCCCCCAGCATCAGGCCAAAGAACAGGCCAAAGCCCTGTGCGCCGGCCCCCAGAGCGGTCATGCGGGCGGGCAGCAGCATTTCCAGCGGCGCGAACGAGGCGTTCAGTAAGAAGGCCAGCGCGGGCAGACCCAGGATCAGCGGGCTTTGCCGGGCATAGGCCAGCCCGGCGCGGAAATCCGCCCAGAAGGGCTGCCCTGGTGCCCGGGGGGCACGCGCCGGCAACTGAACCAGCAACAGCAACGCCGCAAACAGCAGAAAGGAGGCGCCGTCCAGCATCAGGGCGGGCGCACTGCCCAGCGTTCCCACCAGTACCCCGCCGCCCACCAGGCCTGCCAGCTGCAGGCTCTGCGCGGTGCCCTGCATCAGCCCGGCGGCGCGCTGTACCTGATCCGGCGGCACCAGCCGGGGCGTGACCCCCATGCTGGCCGGGCCGTAAAACGCGCCGATCAGGCCCGTCATGAACGAGGCCGCGTAGATCACGCCCAGCGGCACCTCGCCGCCCAGGGCCAGCGCCCCCACGCCCAGTTGCAGCAGGCCGCGCAGCACGTTGCCCAGCACCAGTGGCAGGCGCAGCGGCAGGCGGTCCACCAGCGTGCCGAACAGCGGCGAGAGCAGCCCCGGCAGCAGGGCGAGCGCGAGGTTGACGCCCATCAGACCTGCGCTGCCGGTCTGGTTCAGCACCAGAAAGCTGGTGGCAATTCCAGCCAGCGCAGTGCCCAGGGCGCTCTGGGCACTGCCCAGCCACCACAGGACGAACGAGCGGTTCCACAGGCGGTCGGGGGCGGCAGGCGGCGGCGCTGGGGTCATGCCTCCAGCGTGCGCCCCGGGCTACTCCGGGGGCGAGGCCCGGCGTGGAGTAGCCCCCCATGCCGCAGATGCGGCGCAGCAGTCTTCAGTGCAGCGGTACGTGCCCCGGAAACCCGATCACCCAGTCCAGCAGGTCGCCCACCATGGCGCTGGCGGTGACCATGCCCCCGGCCCCGCCGCCCGCAAACAGCAGGGTGCCGCATTCCTCGCCCTCGTACACCATGGCGTTGCGGCTGGCCCCGCCGCTGCACAGCGGATGGCGGTCGGGGAGCGACTGGGGCGAGACCCGGGCGTGCCAGCGGTCCCCGTCGCGTTGCAGTTCGGCCACCAGCTTGATCTGTTCTCCACGGGCCCGCGCGGCCTGCACCTGTTCCAGGGTCACGCCCTCAATGCCCTGCACCTCCACATCCTCGTAGCGGAAGTTGCCGTCGGCGCAGAAGCGGGCCAGCACCGTCAGCTTGTGGGCGGTGTCAAAGCCGCCCACGTCCAGGGTGGGCGGGTCCTCGGCGTAGCCCAGGGCCTGCGCTTCCGAGAGCGCCTGCGCGTAGGATTTGCCGCCTTCCATCTGGGTCAGGATGTACAGGCAGGTGCCGTTGAGCACCGCCTGCAGCCGGGTAAAGGTGCTGGCGCGCAGCACCGTGCTCATGGGGCCAATCACCGGGGTGCCGGCCATCACCGAGGCCTCGTAGTACAGCTTGCCATTCAGCGCGTACTCGCGCAGGTCGTCCCAGCGCTCGGCCAGCAGCGCCTTGTTGGCAGTGATCACCGGCCGCCCGGAGCGCAGGGAGGGGTGCAGCAGCGCCAGCGGACGCTCAATGCCGCCCATGGCCTCAATCACCACACCGCACTCCTGCAAGAACGCAGGGTCGGCCGTCAGTGGGGTGCCGGGGGGGCAGTCGCGCGGCTTTGCAGGGTCGCGCACCAGCACGCCCGCCACCTCAATGCGCACGCCCAGGTCGGCAAAGATGGCGGCGCGGCGCTCAATCAGGGTCAGGACATTCTGGCCCACAGTGCCGCAGCCCAGCAGCCCCACAGTCACGGTTCTCATGCGCCCGACTGTAGCGCTGCCCTGCTGGGGTCCCCAGGCGCCGGGTTAGACGGAGGCCGGGCCCGCGCGCCCCCGTGCCGGGGCTGCGTGGCTGGGACAGTGGGGTGCAGAGGTGCTGGAACGGTGTGACCCAGCCAGTGTGGCCCGGCCGGTGTGGCCCGTGGTATCCGGCTCTGGACCAGCCTCCCAAACGTAAGGAATTCACGCGGGGGCCGTGTCAGCTGCGCGATATGGCTGGACGCTAGACTGCCTCCATGTTGTCCGTGTTCATTCTGTGTGGTTCCCGCCGGCCCGGAGTGGCCCCAGACCGGCGCGGCTGGCGAACGTGAGTGCCCGCCTCTCGGCCCTCGCCTCGGAATTCGGCATGGTGGAGCGCGCGCTGGGAGACCCGGCGGCGCTGGCCGATTCCCGCGAGTACGCCCGCCTGACCCGCCGCCACCGCGAACTGCTGCCCCTGATGACCGTGTTGCGCGAGCGCGAGCAGCTGGACGCCGATCTTGCGGGCGCCCGCGAGCTGCTCAGTGACCCCGACATGCGCGAACTGGCCGCCCAGGAGGTGCAGGGCCTGGAAACCCGCCTGAGTGAGCTGGAAGCCGAACTGGTGGTCCTGCTGCTGCCCACCGACCCCGACGACCCCAAGGACGTGATTCTGGAACTGCGCGCCGGGGCCGGCGGGGCCGAGGCCGGGCTGTTCGTCATGGACCTGCTGCGCCTGTACACCCGCTACGCCGAGGGGGCCGGGCTGCGCCTGAACGTGCTGGACGCCAGCGAGAGTGACCTGGGCGGCGCCAGCAAGGTGGTGGCCGAGGTGAGTGGCGACGGCGCTTTCCGGGCCTTCAAGTGGGAGCGCGGCGTGCACCGGGTGCAGCGCGTGCCTGCCACCGAGAGCCAGGGCCGCATTCACACCAGCACCGTGACCGTGGCGGTGCTGCCCGAGGCCGAGGTGGGCGAGGTGCAGCTGGACCTGAGCGAGGTGCGCATTGACGTGTTCCGCTCGCAGGGGGCGGGCGGGCAGGGCGTGAACACCACCGACTCGGCGGTGCGCGCCGTGTACCGCGCCGGCACCCCGGACGAGATCATGGTGGTGTGTCAGGACGGCCGCTCGCAGATTAAAAACCGCGAAAAAGCGCTGCAGGTGCTGGCCGCCCGCCTCGCAGAGCGCGAGCGCGCCGCCCGGGAAGCCCAGGAGCGCACCGAGCGCGCCGCGCAGGTGGGCACCGGCGAGCGCAGCGAGAAGATCCGCACCTACAACTACCCACAAAACCGTGTGACCGACCACCGCTTGGAAGGCGAGCACAAAAACCACCCGCTGGACACGGTGATGACCGGCGCCCTGGCCCCGGTGGTGGCGGCCCTGGCGCGCACCCAGCGCGAGCGGCAGCTGCTGGCCATGGCTGGGGAGGAGCAGCATGGGGCGGCGTGACCTGCTGGTGGCCGCCGGCATTCTGCGCGACCGCTTTGGCCGCGTGCTGCTGGTGGGCAACGACTGGCAGGGCCACGGCCGCGTGCGCCACACCCTGCCCGGCGGCGTGGTGGAACACGGTGAAACCCTGCCCGAGGCCCTGTACCGCGAAATCTACGAAGAAACGGGCCTGAAGCTTACCGGCATCAAGCACATGGCCTATACCGTGCACATCGAGGACGAGCGCCGGGGCGAGCGGGCCATCGCCGTGGCCTTTGAGGCCACCTGGGACGGCCTGCTCAACCCCGCCGACCCCGACGGGTTTATCGTGGAGGCGCGCTTTTGCACCCCCGAAGAGGCCCTGGACAAAATAGAGGCCCCGCCCATGCGCGAGCCCCTGAGCGATTACCTGAAAACCGGCGAGCCTGGCCGCTTCTACGCCTTTAAAGGCTGGGACGGACGCGGCGGGCTGCGCATTCCGGCCCTGAAACCGCGCACTTAAGTCGCTCGCTGTTGATCTTTAGATCAACCGAGCGGGCTGGAACAGCTGCGCCGCAGAGCGAGTCTCGAAAAAAGGACGTTGCACCGGGCGTGGAGACTTTGCGGTGCTCTCCTGCAAAGTCGTAACGTGAGGTGCAACGTCAAGTACCTCGCCCCTCCCATTTCAACGGTTCAGAAGGGTGCAGAAACGTTTCCATTCCCGGTGCAACGCACTTTTTTCTCTTCCCATACGGATTCCGTCCATTTCCGTAACATCCGGGACAGCGCCGGATGTTCCCCGCCTTCGGCGCTGTTCCAGCCCAATTCCCGGAAATCCGTCTCTTTTCCCTCTCCCTCTGGTCGAAAAAATTCCGTAACACGTTACGGAATTTTTCGGAACCCGTATCACTCTGCGGCGCCGCTGTTCCAGCCCGCTCGGTTGATCGGGAGCTTGGCAGCGAGCGACTTAGGCAAGTGGGTGGGCCTGCCCATGGCGCGCCGAGACGTTCACGCTCAGGTTGAGCGGCACAGGCCCAGTCCAGAGCGGCTGCCACGCCTGAAGCTGGGTGCAGCACAAAGCGGCCCAGTTCGGCGTGAAAGGCGCTGTACGCCGGTTGCTGGCGTGCTGCGCCAGTTCGCGTTCCAGTGGCCGGAGTCCCGTATTTTCTCTGTTCTGCGCTGCAACCGGCGTGGGCAGCCACCGCCTGAGCGCCGATGTGGCGCAGGGCCGGGACCGGGGCCCCGCCGGGCGCCCAGGCCCTCATACAAGCCTCCTCTGATTCCAAAGCGTATTGGAAAGGGCGCAGGGGTGCTGTTCCATCGCCGGAGTCCTGTCTTTTCTCTTCTTCGCTCTGCGAGTCCGCTCCCCCCTCGCCTTCGGGTCACCTGAGTCCCGTAGCAGTAGCCGCACGCCATAAAGGTCAGATCGGCGCGCAGGGTCAGAGGTGGGTGGGCCTTGAACGTCAGCTGGGATAGGAGCGGCCCGGCCCCTGGGCGCTGGACAGTGCCTTTGACCCCCTGACCGTGGCGGCGCTTTCTCGGTGGCCGTGGAGCGGGGGACACCAGTTCAGCGAAACCAGGAAAGCCTGCCCCGGTGCAGGGCAGGCTTCCCAGGCGCGCAGGCGCCGCTCACCCGGCTTCAGGCGTAGTCCACGCTCAGAATCTCGAACTCGGCGGTGCCCTTGGGCAGCTGCACCGTCACCTTCTCGCCGGCCTTCTTGCCGCTCAGGGCCTTGCCGATCGGGCTGGCGTCGCTGATCTTGCCCTTCAGCACATCCACCTCGTAGGTGCCCACCAGCTCAAAGTGGTGCTCCTTGCCCTTGGCATCTTTCACCCGCACCCGGGCGCCCAGGCCCGCGCCGCCGGAGGCGTCTTCTTCAATAATCAGCGCGCGTTCCAGCTGGCTTTCCAGCTCGGCAATGCGGGCCTCGTTCTCGCTCTGCTGCATGCGGGCCTCGTCATAGGCGGCGCTTTCGCGCAGATCGCCGTCCTCAATGGCGCGGCCCATGTTCTCGGAGATTTCCTCACGCTTGGTGGTTTTCAGGTAGTGCAGCGTTTCGAGCAATTTGTCATACCCACGCTGGGTCATGGTGATGCGGTCTCTGGTCATAGACGGTCAAGTATAGGCCCCGGGGCAAAGGGGCAGGGTGTGATCTGCGCGGCAGTGGGTGAGGCGGCGCCCACGGCGCCAGCGCCGCATTTCGCCGGATTCTCTAAAGACCAGGCTCAGTGCCGTCCCACCCAGCGCGGGTGGGGTGCAGGCTAGCGTGAGGCCATGACCCGAGACGACCGAGTGGACAGAGGCGGCGGCTACGCCCCCGACGGCGAGATTCGTGACGACGGCACCACAGGCGAACTGCTGCAGGAAAAGATGGTGGCCGAGAGTCTGCTGCACCAGGACGTGATGGGGGAGAGTGGCAACCCCAATGACCAGCCCGGCTTCAACGATGGCCGGCTGGGCGGCCGCGACTTTGAAGACCGCCAGGGGGTGCCCAACAACACCGGTGACAGCGACCTGGAAGGCCGGGCCGCTGGCGGCGAGGGCACCCACCGCAGCGGCGGCATTGACGGCGGCCCGGAGCGGGCCACCCCGCTGCCCGGCACCGACAAGTAGGCCCAAACACTTCAGAGAAAGGACCGCTCCTGGCTGGGCGGTCCTTTCTGCTGTCCTGCGGCGCTGTTCCGGCTGGGCTTACCGGCTGCCGTTCCCGATGCCCAGGTTCTCTGCCACGGCCTGCTGCACCTGTTTCTGGGTGTCCATGACCTCCACCGACACGCGCTCGCCGCCTTCGAGGTCCATCACGAAGTGGTCGCCGTCCAGGCGCACGCGGGACAGAATCTGCTCCTCGCCTTCGGGACGGGTGGCGGCGCGCAGTTCCACGAAGCGGCGCATGGGCGTGCGGATGACCTTGGGCGCCAGAATCTCTTCTACCTGAAAGATGCCGCCGGAGTTGTTCATGGTCACGCTGATAAGCACCGGTTTGTCGCGGCCCTTTTCGATCACCACCTGATCCACGGCCAGGGCGCTGATGGAATGAATGTCCACGCTGCCCATGGAAAAGGCTTTGCGGCCCCGGCCCTTGGTGATGTCGGTGCCGTCAGCGACTGCCGTGATGCCGCCCTCAAGGGTAAGGGGCGCGGGGTTCAGGTCGTGGCAGTTGATGGCCCCCAGAATGAAGGAGCGGACCTTGGTGCGCTTGAAGGGATCGGGGTACAGCGGCCCCATGATCCGGTCCAGGATGGGCAGGGCCAGGGCAATGCCGTGGGCCTCGTGGCCCACCCGGTGCACCTGGTTGCCAATGTCGTGCAGCATGGTCCCCAGAATCACCGCCAGAAACACGTCCTGAGCGTCGCCCACGCCACTGTCCATGATGTCGGGTTTGACCCCGCCTTCCAGCAGCAGCTCGGTGATCGCCATGCTGGCCGCGCCGGTAATAAAGGCGTGCACCCGGCCGTGGTCGTTGTAGCCCAGCTTGCGCATGGTGATGTAGTTGGCCATGTCCCAGTGGGCCAGGGCCTCGGGGTCGCCGCGCAGGGCCTCGTAGGCGGCCAGGGCGCGGGGGTACTCCTGCAGGTCAGTGCGGATGGCCTGGTTGGCTTCCTCAATCAGCTTGGCGCGCGGCGTGGTGAATTCCACCACCCGGGCGGGCGGCGGCGTGCCCTCCCGCCCGGCCACATCGCTCACCTTGCCGCCCTCCACGCTCAGGCGGAACTTCTGCTCGCCCCCGGCACCCCCCGGGCCGCCGTCCTCATTCACCCTGGAACTCCGCGCGCCGCTTGTTCAAAAAGGCGTCCACCCCCTCGCGGAAGTCCTTGGTGGCCACCGTCATGCCAAACAGATCGGCCTCGACTTCCAGGCCGCCTTCAAGCGTAGTGTCCAGGCCCCGGCGCACCGCTTCTTTCACCAGCGACAGGGCGATGGGGGCGTGCCGCAGCATGCTCTCGGCCACCTCGCGCGCCTTTTGCAGGGCGTCGTCGGCCACGTAGTTCACCAGGCCCATGGTCAGCGCCTCGTCGGCCTTGACCTGCCGGGCGGTCAGCATCAGGTCCAGGGCGCGCCCGGCACCTACCAGCCGGGCCAGCCGCTGGGTGCCGCCGAAGCCCGGAATCAGGCCCAGGCTCACCTCGGGCAGGCCCAGGCGGGCCGTGGTGGCCGCCACGCGCACGTCGCAGGCCAGCGCCAGTTCCAGGCCGCCCCCCAGCGCAAAGCCGTTCACGGCGGCAATGACCGGAATGGGCAGCGAGGCGATCTGGTGCATCACGTCCTGCCCGGCCAGGGACATCTCGCGGCCGTCATACACGCCGTCCAGGTTGGTGAACTCGCTGATGTCGGCGCCGGCCACGAACGCCTTCTCGCCCGAGCCGGTGATGATCAGCGCGCCCACCTCGGCGTCTTCCACAATCAGGTTGACCGCCTGCGCGATCTCCGACAGGGTGTCGGCGTTCAGGGCGTTCAGGGCCTTCGGGCGTGTGACCGTCAGGACCGCAATGGGGCCATGCTGGTCAATCTGCACATTGTTGAATTCAAATTCGTCCAGCTGCGTCATGGGTTCATCCTGCCACACGCGGCGGGGGACGCGCCGGGGGGGCCAGGCCACCCAGACACCAGGCCGCCGCCCGGCCCCAGGGTGCGGGAAACCGGGCGGCGGCATGCTGTGTTGACGCTGCTTGTTAAGGACGTTGCACCTCACGTTGCGAATTTTCAGGAGAGCACCGCAAAGTCTCCACTCCCGGTGCAACGTCCTTTTTTCGATACTCGCTCCGCGGCGCAGCTGTTCCAGCCGGCTCGGTTGATCGGGGGCTTGGCAGCGAGTGACTTAGCCTGGCCCGGTCCGTTCTCCCTGTTCGCGGGCAGCCAGGGTGGCAATGGCCTCCAGCGCCACGCGCACCATGCGGTCCACGCCAGCGGCCAGCACGTCGTCTGGTACCAGCTGCGGGTCGCCAATGTCGTTGCTGCACGCAGTCAGGCAGGCGGCGCGCAGGCCACGCTGCGCCGCCACCAGGAAAATGGCGCTGGCCTCCATTTCAAAACCCAGCACGCCGCGTCCGGCCCACAGGCGCGCGTGTTCGGGGGTGCTGGCATAGAAGGCGTCCTCGGTCATGATCAGCCCTACATGGTGCGGGGCGCCCTGGGCGCGGGCGGCCTGCACCGCCGCCTCGTTCACCTCGAAGCTGGCGGCTGGGGCGTAGGGTGCCCCGCCCAGCAGCTGGCGGGTGGTGCCGTCGTTGGGCACGGCCGCCGTGGCAATCACCAGATCACCGGGAGCCACGCTGGGGGTGGCGCCGCCCAGGGTGCCCACCCGGATCAGGGTCCGGGCGCCCAGCCGCGCCAGTTCCTCGGCCACGATGGCGGCGCTGGGGCAGCCCATGCCGGTGGTCTGCACGCTGACGGGAACGCCCCAGTAGGTACCGGTAAAGCCCAGCAGTTGCCGGTGCGACGTGTATTCCCGCGCGCCGTCCAGATAGGTCTGGGCGATATGGCGGGCCCGGTTGGGGTCGCCGGGCAGCAAGACGAAGGGGGCCACATCCCCTGGCAGGCCACGAACATGAATCTGACTCATAAATCAAGTATAGAGAGGCGCAGTGGTGGGCCACAGAGCGCTTTTCAGGGCCCATCTTTACTCATGAGGCACAAGAGTAACGTTGCAGACAGTTTTCTCATAGAGAACCTGGTTTTCAGGCGCAGCACGTCAGAAGGTCTCTCAGACTTCGGGTGCTTTTTCTCATCCTATATACACTTTTAGGACTGAGTCAGGCCGCGCTCATGTGGCGTCGGGTCATCAGGCACTTCCGCGACGGAAATTCACAAAAGGCTCACTCCCCCTGCCTACGGTGGACCAAAGGAGGACAGGTCACGATTCTGCGGGCCTGCCCTTTTTGAACCGAAGGAGAACTCCACATGCGCAAATCACTGATCTTCGCGTCCACCCTGGCCCTGAGCCTCGGCGCTGCCGGCGCCCAGACCGCCCCCGCCACCTCTGCACCGGCCCAGGTCACCCTGAGCGATGTGCCTGCCGGACACTGGGCCAAGGACGCCGTGGACCGCATTGTGCAGTGCGGTCTGATTCAGGGCTTCCCCGACGGCACCTTCCGGGGCAACGAGAACCTGACCCGGTACCAGGCCGCGCTGATCTTCTACCGCGCCCTGCAGGCCGGCGCCCTGGCCAACTGCGGCTTTAACGCCGGCGACATGACCGCCATTGCCAACGGCATGCAGGAAGTCAGCACCGAGCTGGCCGCCATCGCCACCCGCGTGACTGACCTGGAGCGCCTGAGCGCCGAGCAGCAGGCCCGCATTGACGCGCTGGAAGCCCGCATCAACGGCCTGGGCACTGGGACGGCCACCGGTTCGGCCGATGTGGCGGCCCTGCAGGCCCGCATCGACGCGCTGGAAGCCGCCATCCGCAACATTCCCGCTGGCCCCGCCGGTCCTGCGGGCCCCGCTGGTCCCCAGGGCCCGGCCGGTCCCCAGGGTCCTGCGGGCCCGGCTGGTCCCGCCGGCACCAGCGCCAGCGGTACCGTGACCACCACCCCCGTGACGCCCCCCGCCACCGTGGTGATTGGCGAGCCCACCCCCACGGAAGTCACGGTCAGCCGTGGCCTGTACGCCGGCATTGCTTTCGGCGCCAAGTCGGCGGGCGTCGGCTCCGAGTGCCTGTCACTGGGCAGCGGCGCCAACCGCACCCGCGTGAACTACTGCCTGACTGGCACGGCCATGGTGGGCTCCAGCAACGTGCTGGGCCCGGTCGGCGCCCGCGCCGCCGTGGAATACACCCCGGCCTTCAACGCCATCAGCGCCGACGTGAACGCCACCTATGAAATCAATACGGGCGGCGGCCTGACCCCCTACGTGGGCGCCGGTCTGGGCCTGACGAGCGGGCTGGTGCGCAACAGCAGCACCGTCAACGCCACCGACCTCTACGCCAATGTACTGCTGGGCGCCGATTACCGCGTGACCGACAGCATTGCGGTCTTCGTGGAAGGCAACGGGCGCTACTACTTCAGCAATAAGGGCGCGGGTACCGGTCTGCCGGCCAACGCCACCAACGGCGGTTTCAACGGCGGCGTCAAGGCCGGCCTGAAGTTCTACTTCTAAGCTTCCTCTGAAGCAGGACCCTCCCATGCGGGGGGTCCTTTTGTCTGGCCGGGCGCGGGCTACACTGGGGGGATGCGCCTTGTTTCCTTTCTTCAGGTGCTGTTCCTGCTGGGCCTGCTGGCCTACCTGGCGCTGGTGACCCTGGAAAACCCTGGACTCGTGCGCCTGCCGCTGCCGCTGGGTGGCGGCGAATTCACGCTGTCGGTGGGGGCCGGTGTAACCGTTTTTCTGCTGCTGGGCGCCGCCTTTATGGGGCTGCTGCTGCTGCCCGGGCTGTGGAATGAGCGCCGCCGCCGGGCCCGGGAAGCCCGCTTGCGCCGCGAGGCCGAGGCGCGCCTGACAGCCACCCTGCAGGCCCGGCTGGGTGCGGCACCTGACCCAGCCGGGGCCGACCGCCCCCGCCAGGAGGGCGCGTGACCGCCCAGCCCCCTCAGTGGGTGCTGGCGGCCCCCAGTCCCCGCCCCCAGCTGCTGGACACCATGCGCACCTGGGGGGTGGCCCCGCCCCTGGCGCAGGCCCTGGCCGGGCGGGGCCTGAGTCCGGCCCTGCTGGCACCGCCCCTGGCGCTGACCCCCAACCCGGCGCTGCGGGAAGCGGCGCGGCGCCTTGCTGGGGCCATTCAGGCGGGCCGGCGCCTGCGCATTCACGGGGACTACGACGCCGACGGCGTGAGCGCCACGGCTGTGCTGGTGCTGGGCCTGCGCGAACTGGGCGCCGAGGTGCACGGCTTCATTCCGCACCGCCTGAACGAGGGCTACGGCCTGCACCCCGACCGCGTGGACGAACACGCCGCCGCCTGCGACCTGCTGGTGACCGTGGACTGCGGCGTGACCAACCACGCCGAGATCCGCGCGCTGCTGGACCGGGGCACCGAGGTGATCGTCACGGACCACCACGCCCCGGGGGACCACTTCCCCGAGGCGCTGGTGGTCCACCCCCATCTGACCCAGGGCTACGACGGCGCTTTGCACAACCTGACCGGCGCGGGTGTGGCCTACCACCTGCTGTGGGCGGTGCGGGACGAACTGGGGCAAGGCGAACCCCGGCACCTGAGCCCCCTGGCCACCCTGGGCACCATTGCCGATGTGGCGCCGCTGGTCGGCGAGAACCGCGCGCTGGTGCAGGCGGGTCTGGAGGAGCTGGGCCGCACTGGGCTGCCGGGGCTGCGGGCCCTGCTGGAGACCGGGCGCGTGACCCGTCCCGGGGCGCGCGACGTGGCCTTTGTACTGGCGCCGCGCATCAACGCTGCCGGCCGTCTGGGCGAGGCGGACATCGCCCTGGAGCTGCTGACCACTGCCAGCGCCCACGAGGCGCGGCGCCTGGCCGAGTACCTGGAAATTCGCAACCTGGAGCGGCGCAAGCTGCAGGACGAGATGTTCGCGCAGGCCCTGACCCTGGCTGACCCCCGCGACCCGGCGCTGGTGGTCACGCACCCCGACTGGCACGCAGGCGTGATGGGCATTGTGGCCAGCAAGCTGGTGGACACCTACCACAAGCCGGTGTACATCGTGGCGCAGGGCAAGGGGTCGGTGCGCAGCACGCCGGGCATCAGCGCGGTGGGGGGACTGAAATTCAGCCACGACCTGCTGAAGCGCTACGGGGGCCACCCGGGGGCGGCCGGTTTTGCCATGGACGAGGCCCATTTTGCGGCCTTTCGTGACCGGGTGCATGCCTATGTGCGCCAGTTTCCGGCACCGCTGCCCCGCGTGCGTCTGGACGCGCCGCTGCCGGCCCTGGGCGCGGGCCTGGACCTGCTGGAACAAACAGCGGCCCTGGAGCCGTTTGGCGAGGGCCACCCGCTACCGCTGTGGCATCTGCGCGACACCCTGACCGACACCCGGCTGGTGGGCAAGCGCGGCGACAGCCTGCAGTTCAAGGTGGCGGGGCTGCGGGGCGTGAAATTTGGCGAGTCCGACGCCGCTGGCGGGGAACGGGACCTCGCTGCCCACCTGATGGGCAGCGAGTGGCGCGGGCAGAGCCGGGTGGAGTTTCAGGGGCAGGCACTGCGGGTGCCGGCGCCAGTGGCGCTGGACGCCCCGCCCCCCGGCCTGTCGCTGCCCCGGCTGGACCCGCGCGCCGCCCTGGGCCACCTGCGCGCCGGCGCAGCGGCCCACGCGGCCGGGCCCGTGGCCGAGTACCTGCGCGACAACGTGCCGGGCCTGACCCTGGTGGCCGCCGGCGCGCCCCACCCCGGCGGCGAACTGATTCTGTATACCCTGCCCGCCGAGGACGATCTGCGCCGCTGGATCCGGGGTGGCCGCGTGGCCTTTGCCTTTGGCCCCAAGACCCTGGCCGACCTGGAAGGAGCACTGACCCGGCAGCACCTGCTGGCCCCCCCCGGCAACCCCCTGCGCGAACTGGTGCCCGGGGCCGGCGACCAGCACCTGGAAGCCGCCGCCGACGCCTACCGCCGCTGGCAGTGGGCCCACCACTGGCGCGTGCTGGATGACGAGGGCTGGACCGCCAGTGTGCTGGCCATGCTGGGCCTGGGGCACGAGGAGGGGCAGACCCAGCCGGCACTGGCACTGGGGTGAAGGGGGCCAGGGGCTATGAGCTGTGAGCCATGAGCCATGGGGTAAGGGCAGCGAGCGGGTGCTAGAGCCGGTTCTGGGCAAGGGGTGAAAGCGGGAGGGGCACATGCAACTGCTCCTCCCGCCTGTGCTCTTCCCTCAGAGCTCATGGCCCAAAGCCCATGGCCCAGAGCCCTTTCTTCACTCCCCCCCGGCCATCCAGCGCGCCAGGGCCCAGCCGCTCAGCAGGGCCGCTTCCACGCGCGGGCCGTGGGCGTCTGGCGTGAACCAGTCGCCGCACCAGCCCAGACCCAGCGCCTCGTCCCAGTGACAGGGGCCGGGGGCGCGGCGGGTGGGGGTGGCAAAGCGCCAGCGGTGGGCAAAGGCCGCAGTCGTGGGCAGCGCCTCGCCCATCACAACCTCGGCGGCGGCCAGCAGCAGGTCGCCTGCCTCTTGCGGTGAGGCGTCCAAGTGGGCGCGGGTCCAGTCAGCGCCCGCCTGAAGAATCAGGGCCGGGGGATGGCCTGGGGGGCGCTTGGTGTGTTCCAGCGACAGCCAGTCCAGCGCCGGGTGGTTCAGGCGGGTGGCGGGGTGGAGCCAGCGCGGGGCCCCAGCGAGCACCGCGCCCACCGTCCAGCAGGGATCGAAGGCCACGCGCGCGGCGGCCTGGGCCGCGTCCTCACTGGATGGCGTTTGCAGGGCGCCGTCCAGCTGCAGCGGTGCCAGCAGGGCCAGCAGCTGCGGCGCCGGCAGATTCAGCACCAGCCGGGCGCTGTCCCAGACTTGGCCGTCCCGGGTGTGCGCCCGCCAGTGCCCGGGGCGCCGCTCCAGACTGGTGACCTCCACGCCGCTGTGGACGTCCACGCCCCGCGCCAGCACGCGGCCCAGGGCACTCAGGCCCTCGGGCGGAGCATAGCGGGGATGGGTGTCCTGGGCTGCATGGACCTCGCCGTCTGCCCAGTGGGCCACGCCCCGGGTCCACACGGCATTCCAGCCCTCGCGCACGCCGCCCTCTGCCAGGGCCACAGTGCGGGGGTGCCGGGCGGTGAAGAAGCGGGCGCCGTGGTCCAGCCGGGCCACGCCCCCCTCAGGCAGCGGCACACGCCGGGTGGCCGCCCGGCCCGAGACACCCCGGCCCTTGTCCAGTATGGTCACGCGCGGGCCCGCGTCCCGGGCGCAGGCCAGCCCCGCAAGCCCGGCGCCCACCACCAGCAGGTTCAGCATGGCTACAGCAGCGCCCGGTGGTCGGCCAGCAGGCAGCGGTCCTGCACCACGTCAATGCCGCGCGCCGTCAGTTCGCGGGCGGTGGCGTCGTCGCGGATGCCCTGCTGCAGCCACACCACCGGGGGCAGTGGGGTCATGGCCAGCAGATCGGCCAGATGCTCGCGCACCTTGTCGCTGCGGCGAAACACGTCCACGATGTCCACCGGCGTGCCAATCTCGGCCAGGGTAGCCACCGCGCGGTGGCCGAAGTAGCTCTCGCCCCGCGCCGCCAGCGCCGGATTCACCGGAATCACCGTGTAGCCCTGGCGGTGCATGTATTCCGGCACGTAATGCGCCGGTTTCATGGGGTCGTGGTGAAAGCCCACCACGGCAATCACCTTGCTGGTGGTCAGCACCTCGCGCAGCTGGGCGGTCTGGGTCAGCAGGGTCATGCGCCCCCCACCTCGGCAAAGGCGGCCTGCGCGGCGTCCAGCGTCAGGCCCAGTTCGGCGTCGCTGTGCATGCCACTCACGAAGATGCTCTCGAACTGGCTGGGCGCCCAGTACACCCCCCGCGCCAGGAGCCCCTGGAACCAGCGGGCAAAGGCGGCCGTGTCGCTGCGCGCGGCGTCTGTGTAGGTGCGCAGCGAACCGTCCGGGGCGTCCTGAAAAAAGGCCGTGAGCATGGAGCCGATGTGGTTGATGCTGATGGCCACGCCCGCTTCCCGCGCCGCCTCGCGCAGCCCGCCCGCCAGCGCCGCCGTGTAGGCGTCCAGCCGGGCATACAGGCCGGGGTCGGCCTCCAGGGCCTGCAGGGTGGCCAGCCCCGCCGCCATCGCCAGCGGATTGCCGCTGAGGGTCCCGGCCTGATACACCGGGCCCTGCGGCGACACAAAGTCCATCACGTCGGCCCGGCCGCCATACGCCCCCACCGGCAGGCCCCCGCCGATGATCTTGCCCCAGCAGATCAGGTCCGGCTCCAGGCCCAGCAGCCCGGTGGCCCCGCGCAGCGACAGGCGAAAGCCGGTCATGACCTCATCGGCAATCAGCAGGGCGCCGCTGGCCTTGACGCGGTGCAGCGCGGCCAGAAATTCGGGGGTGGGCATCAGCACGCCCGCGTTGCCCACCACAGGCTCGAAAATCACGGCGGCGATCTCGTGCCCGCGCGCCGCCATCAGGGCGTCCAGGGCGGCCGGGTCGTTGTATTCGCTCACCAGGGTCAGGCGGGCGTAGTCCTCAGGGACGCCCGCGCTGCTGGGCGCCGCGTTGCCCAGCGAATCGGCGTTCGTGAGCAGGCCGCTGCCCGCTTCCACCAGCAGGCCGTCGGCGTGGCCGTGGTAGTTGCCCCGGAACTTCACGATGAACTTGCGCCCTGTGGCCCCGCGTGCCAGCCGCAGGGCGCTCATGGTGGCCTCAGTGCCGCTGTTGACAAAGCGCACCCGCTCGGTGCCGGTCAGGCGCGTGACCTGCTCGGCCAGTTGCACCTCGCGCTCGCCGGGCGCTCCGAAGCTGGTACCGCCCTGCAGGGCCTGGGTAATCGCCTCCCGCACACCGGGGTGGTTGTGCCCCAGAATCATGGGCCCCCACGACCCGATGTAATCAAGGTACGTCGTGCCGTCCGCGTCGGTCAGGTAGGCGCCGTCGGCGTGGGCAATAAAGCGCGGCGTACCGCCCACACTGCGAAAGGCGCGCACAGGGCTGTTCACCCCGCCGGGCGTGACGGCGCGGGCCCGCGCAAACAGCGCTTCCGAACGCGCTGTTGGGCTGGACACAGAAGAAGCGTCGGTGGTCATGCCGCCCACCTTACCGGAGCCCCGGGGCTGCTGTACGGGCGCCAGCCCACAGAACGCCGCCCAGCGGCACCGGGCCTGCTGGGCGGCGCGAACGCGGGCGGGAGTTTACAACCCCAGCAGGCCCGCCGCCGCCGTGGCGCTCAGCTCTCGCCGGAAGGGCTCCACCAGGGCGCGGTCCGGGCCGCCGCCCGCCTGCACGGTGCTGCTGAGGTCCGGCAGCTGGCCGTTCTGCAGGGCCTGGGCCGCCTGGGCGAAGTCCACGGTGGGCAGGCCCAGGGCGCGGTTCACAGCCGCGCGGACCTGAGCGTAGCGCTCGGGGCTCATGCCTTCCTTGGCCAGGGCCGCCGCCTGGGCCTGGCGCGCGGCGCCCACGCTGCTGCCCGCGTTGCGCAGCACCGCCATCATCTGCAGCACGTTGGGGCTCTGGCCGTTCTGGATGTCGGTCCAGACCTGCTGCACGCCAGTGAACGAGGAGCCCAGGGCGTTGCGGACCTCGCGGCGCACGCGCACGAAGCGCTGAACCTCTGCCCGGGTGAGGGGGGCGTTGGCCGCTGCGCCGGGGGCCGTGCCGCCACTGCTCTGGGCACCGGTCTGGGGCTGGGTTTGCGTCTGGGCGGGTTGCGACAGGCCGGCCAGGAAGTTGCGCGCGGGCTGAATCACCATAAACCACGCCAGACCCCCCAGCAGCGCCAGCACCAGCAGCGTGCCGCCGCCACAGCCCAGACACCCGCAGCCCAGTCCCCGTCCATTCATTCCGACCTGTCTCATCTCTGCCCCCTACGAGGGGGGGCCCGCGTGGGTTCCCGGCGCGGGGTGGAAACGCTATCATCGCCGGGCCGTTGTCCAATTGAACCCGGTTCAAACCATGTCTGGCCCCAACGCTGGCGCACCCCAGGCCGCCGAAGCTGCGCGAGCTGCTGGGAGCCCCGCGCCGGCCCGGTGCTGTTCTGGGATGGAGCCGCCACAGACCGAAGTTCGTCTCTATCCCCTTTCTCCCGGAGGTTTCCCCTATGCGCGCCCTGACTGCTGCCCTGCTCTCGGCCCTGGCCCTGAGCGCCTGTACGCCGCTGCCCCCGCCCCCTGTGCCCGACACCCGCGCGCACGACACCCGCGCCTTCACGGCGGTGGTGCCCACCATCAGTGCCGTGACGGGCGCCGAACTGTTCCAGGGCAAGATGGCTGGCCTGCGCGGCGAGGCCAGCTACGCCATAGAAGTGCCCGCCAACTGGAACGGCCAGCTGGTGATGTATGCCCACGGCTACGCGGGCGAGGGCAAGGACCTGCGGGTGCAGACCCCACCCCTGCGCGCCCTGTGGCTGAGCCAGGGCTACGCCTGGGCCGCCAGCTCTTACAGCGCCAACTTCTACGACGTGCAGGCGGGTGTGGAAGACACCAATGCCCTGGCCAACGCCTTTGTGGGCCTGACGGGTGGCAAGTACGCAGCCCCGAAAAAGACCCTGATCGTGGGCGTGAGCATGGGCGGGCACGTGGCGGGCGCAGCGGTGGAAAAGGAAACGCAGCAGAGCGCGAAAAACAAGACCGCCTACGCCGCCGCCCTGCCCCTGTGCGGCGTGATGGACGAGGATTACCAGTTTCAGTGGCTGGGCGACTACCCGCTGGTGGCCGCGCAACTGGCGGGCCTGGGCCCCAAGACCTTCCCCCAGGGCCAGGACGCCTTCCGCGCTGCCCTGCCCGACATTCTGGCAGCCAGCTTCAGCACGGCCAGCGGCGCGACCTGGCAGGAGAATGCCACCCAGGGCGCCAAGCTGCGCGAGATCGCCCGCACCCTCACCGGTGGCCCGCGCCCGGCCTTTGAACTGGGCTTTCGCAGCGCCCAATGGCAGCAGGTTGTCCTGAGCACCGGCGGGGCCGACGGCACAGTTATGGGGATCCTGCCGCGCAACATCTACAGCAACGTGGGCACCACCTACCGCTGGACGGCCGGGGCCACCCCCACCGAGGCCGAGAAGCTTTTTAACGCCAGCATTGTGCGGGTGGGCGCGGCCCCCGACGCCAACCCCGCGCGCCCTGGCAGCGTGCGCTGGCTGCCGCGCGTGAACGGCGAGGTGAGCGTGCCGGTGCTGACCCTGCACACCACCGGGGACTTTTACGTGCCCTTCCGCCACCAGCAGCTGTACCGCGCGGCCGTGACCGCAGCGGGGAACGGCGACCGGCTGGTGCAGCGCGCCATTCGCGCCGCGGGGCACTGCGAATTCAGCCCGGCAGAGCTGACCGAGGCGTTCGCCGATCTGGTGAAGTGGGAGGCCACTGGCATGAAGCCTGCTGGCGACGACGTGACCACCGCCAGCGTGGTGGCCGACCCCGCCTATGGCTGCCGCTTTACCCGGGGCACCCGCGCGGGTGTGGAGGCCTGCCCGGCGAACTGAACCAGGGGGAAAGAGAGGGGGCGGCCTGAATCAGCCGCTCCCTTGTCAGTGTTCAGGCTCGTTTCCGGGCAACGCGGTCACCAGCGCCTGCCCGCTTCTCAAAGAGGCATGAACCCCGGCCGCCTGCACCTCATTGCTGATCGTCCAGCCGCTGCCCTGGGGAATATCCGCGCCGGGCAGCGGCCAGCGCACGCCCCGCAGGGTCAGGCCGCGCAGGGCCGTGAGCGCCAGGACGCTGAGGGTGGCACCCGGGGGCAGGGCCAGCGCCAGGGGCGAGGCCGGCAGCAGCGGCCAGCCCCATTCGTCGCCGCTGGTGAGGGTCACGCGCCGGCCCTCCCCAGCCAGCCGCACAGCGCCCAGCGCCAGCCCCAGCGTGTGGTCAAAGCGGCCCCCGAACGCCCCCACGACCACCAGTTCGCGGGCACCCCGTTGCAGCGCCGCTTCCACCGCCAGTTCGGCGTCGGTGGCGGCCTTGGCGGCAGGGAAGACCTCGCGCGGGGCCGAGAGCGCCAGCCCCGCTGAGGAATCAAAATCGCCCACCCACAGGTCCACCTTCAGGCCCAGCGGGGCCGCGTGCCGCGCGCCGCCGTCGGCCGCCACCACCAGCGCGGGGCGGGGCAGGGCGCGCAGCAGGGGCGTGTCCACCAGCCGCCCGCCCACCAGAATCCAGGCGATCATTCCTGCTCCCGGTCATCGGGCAGCGGGCGCACCTGCGCCTCATCCACGCTCAGGCGCAGGGTATTGCCCGCCAGCAGCCCGGCTTCCCGGGGGCTGAGGGTCAGGGTGAGCGGGCCCAGCGCGTGGGCCACGGTGACCACGAGCCCGCTTTCGGTGCTCTGGCGGGCCACGACGGGCCAGGGCCCGCCAGGGCCCAGCTGCAGCGCGGTTTCCGGCACATGACGCACCTGCCCGGGCCCGGCCGGCAGCAGGTTGCGCTCACCCAGAAAGGCCGCCACCCAGGCGGTGGCGGGCTGGGCAAATACTGTCTCCGTGGGGCCAGCCTGCACCAGGGCGCCTGCCCGCAGAATCACCACCCGCCCAGCGAGGGCGCGGGCCTCGCGCTGGTCGTGCGTGACCAGCAGCACCCCGGCGTCTATGCGGGCGAACAGGCCGCGCAGCCCGGCCCGCAGGTCTGAGCGCAGGCGCTCGTCGAGGTTGGACATGGGCTCGTCCAGCAGCAGCAGCGGTGAACGGGTGGCCAGGGCGCGCGCCAGGGCCACCCGCTGCGCCTGCCCGCCCGAGAGCTGCGCGGGGCGCCGCCCGTCCAGTCCGGTCAGGTCCACCAGGGCCAGGGCCTCGCGTGCCTGGGCCTGGGCAGCGGCGCGGGCCACGCCCCGCACCCGCAGGCCATAGGCCACGTTGTCCAGCACGCTCAGGTGGGGAAACAGGGCGTAGTCCTGAAACACCAGCCCCACGCCCCGCGTTTCCGGGGGCTGGCGGGTCACGTCGCGTCCGCCCACAGCCACGGTGCCGGCGTCTGGGCGCTCCAGGCCGGCCACCAGCCGCAGCACCGTGCTCTTGCCGCAGCCTGATGGCCCCAGCAGGGCCACGGTTTCGCCGCGCGCCACGGTCAGCGACACGTTCTGAACAGCCTGCACGGTTCCGAAGGCTTTGTGCAGGCCGCTCAGGGTCAGGGCCGCTGCAGCGCTCATGCCCTCCAGCATCTCACGTCACCTCGCCTTTGCCACCGTCCAGCAGGGCAAAGGCCAGGGTGGACAGCAGCAGCAGGGCCGTGGCCAGCGCGCAGGCCTCGCCCAGATTGCGCTCGCCGGGGCGGCCCAGGCGCTCATACAGGCCGGTGGACAGGGTGGCCCATTCGGGGCGGGTGAGCACCAGGGTCGCGCCGAATTCGCCCAGCACCGTGGCCAGGGCCAGCGCGCCGCCGCCGCGCAGCGCGGGCAAGGCCAGCGGCCACGTCACGGTGCGGAACGCCGCGCCGGGGCTGGCCCCCAGCGACCGGGCGGCCTCGTGCAGCCGGGGGGGAATGGCGCGCAGGGCCGGCAGCACCGAGCGCACCACCAGCGGCCACGCCAGCAGCGTGTAGGCGGCGATCAGCAGCGGCAGCGTGGCCGCCAGCGCCGGATAGGCCAGCAGGTATCCGGCCGCCAGACTGACCGGCGAGACCATCAGCGGCAGCAGCGAGAGCAGGTCCAGCACCCGGGACCGCGCCCGCCACGCCCCCAGGGCGTACAGACCGCCCAGCACGGTGGCCCCGGTCAGCGCCAGCAGGCCAAAGCGCAGCGTGTTGCCCACCAGGGCCGGCGTGGACTCATCGGCCAGCACGCCCTGCCAGAAGGCCAGCGTGGGCCCTGCCGACCCCCACAGGCCGCGCACCACCACGGCCAGGAGCGGGGCAAAGCAGATCAGCATGGTCACGGTGCCCAGGCCCAGCAGCGCGGCCCGCACGCCGCCCTGCGCCCGGGGCAGGCCGCCCACGCTGACTCCACTGCCGCCCCGGCTCAGGGCCACGTAGGCCCCGGTGACCAGCAGGGTCAGTGCCAGTTGCCCCACGATCAGGGCGCTGGCTTCTGATAAGCGCAGTTGCAGGGCGGTCAGGGTGTAGATTTCTACCTCCAGCGTGGCGTAGCGCTCGCCGCCCAGGGCCAGGGGCAGACCAAAGCTCAGGGCCGAATACAGAAACACCAGCGCGGTGCCCGCCAGCACCCCGGGCAGCGCCAGCGGCAGCGCCACGTCCCAGGCGGCCCGCCACGCCGGGGCCCCCAGCGACCGCGCCGCGCCCAGCAGCCCTGGCGACACCCGAACGAAGGCCGCGTGGCTCAGGCGCACCATAACCGGCAGGTTAAAAAACAGGTTGCCCAGCACCAGCAGGGCTGGGGTATCGCTCAGGTCCAGCCCGGTCCAGCGTGTGACCATGCCCTGCGGCCCCAGCAGGGCCGTAAGGCCCAGCACCGCCACCAGCGTGGGGGTAACAAAGGGCAGCAGCAGCAGGCGCAGCAACAGGGCCTTGCCGCGCACCTCGTAGCGGGACAGCAGGTAGGCCAGCGGCACGCCCAGAATCAGGGCCAGGGCGGCGCTCAGGGCGGCCTGGGTCAGCGTCCAGACCAGGCGGGACTGGAAATAGGGGTCCTGCCAGACAGCCAGGGTCACGCCGCCTTCGAGGAGGGTGCGGGTCAGGGGCAGGGCCAGGAAGAGGGTGAGGAAGAGGAGACCCGGGAGGGCCAGGAGCCAGGGGAGGAAGTGGGTCATGGGCTTGTGGTTTTGTTTCGTAGGCCCCACCCCCAGACTCGCAGAGCTGCGCAGCAGAGGGGAGACGACTTCGCCGCGCAGGGCGGCCTGCGCGTTGCCACTGGTTAGACTCATGCGCCTGGAACCTGGTGGCAGGGGGAGCAAACGTTCGCACTGGGCAAGAGTTTTTACTGGAGTCGGCTGGGCTTCTCTCTTCGTTGACGTGTCCGGCTTCGACGCCATCCTCCGCCCCACCGCAATGGCCCGCGCGCTGCGCGCACGACGGCCTCGTCTGGATCTGGGCGCTCCAGGGGCAGGAAGGCTTGGTGCGGCCCAGCAAGTTCTACTCTGAAAAGCTAAAGGTCAGCGTGGGGTGGCCTGTTTGTTTTTTCCGCGCTCCGCTTCCCGCCAACTGCCTCCCTTTCCTCACCTTGCGCGCAGCACCTGTGTCACCCAGGCGTCCACAAGGCGCTGGGGGTTGGCGCTGACAGCCGGCTTGATGGGCTCCACCTTCGGCTGCTGGGCGAACCTGAACACGGGGTTCAGGGGTGTGGCCTTGGCCGCTGGGTAAATCCACATGCGGGTGGGAATATCGGCCTGTACGGGCGCGCTCAGCATGAAGTCCACGAACTTGCGGGCCAGGGCAGGCTGTTTGGTGCCCTTCAGGATGCCCACGCCTTCGAGCTGGGTGTACACGCTGCCCGGCAGGAACAGGTTGCCCGTGGGGCTCTGGGCAGGCAGACGGGCGGGGTTAAAGCCGTCGGCGTAAAAAACCTCGGCGGCGGGGCTGCTGGCGTAGGACAGCACGATGGGGTACCTGCCGCCGTTTTTCGTGAAGTCCTTGTAATAGGCCTCACTCCAGCCGCGCGTGACCTTCATGCCGCCTGCACGCGCCGCGCGCCACCACGCCCACGCGCCCGCCTCGCCGTAGTGGTTCACGGTGGCCAGCAGGAAGGCCAGGCCCGGGCTGCTGGTGGCCGGGCTCTGCACCACGGTCAACTTGGCGTAGGCCGGCGTTTTCAGGTCATCCAGGGTTCTGGGCAGCGCCAGCCCGGCCTTTTCGAACCACGCGCGGTCGTAGTTCAGGGCCACGAAGCCGTAATCCACGGTGTTCAGCAGCCCCGTGTCGTCCAGGCGGTATTCGGCGGGCACGCGGCCCTGGGCCGGGGACCGGTAAGGTTCCAGAATCCCGGCCTGCTTCGCGCGGGGCAGCAGGCTGTTGTCCAGGCCATACACCACGTCGGCAATGGGCGCGCGGCGGGTCAGGATCAGGCGGTTCAGGAGTTCGCCCGCGTCGCCGCCTTTCACGAAGCGCACCTTGACCCTGTTGGCGCTCTCGAAGGCGGCGATCAGCTTCCTGTCCACGTCAAACGAGTCGTGGGTAATCACGGTCAGGGTGGTCTGGGCCTGGGCGGCCCCGGCCAGCAGCAGGCCCAGAAGCAGTGTTGTGCGCATCAAAAAGTCCCCTCGCGTCACGAGGGGAAGCGGGGGCCTGCGCCCACAGGGAGCGGGGCAGGCCGGTCACGCTCCCTCCGCCGGAATGACCCGGATCAGGTTCCTGGGGTAAGTCTCAGCCCGCCTCTTTGAGTGGGCACCCCCGGTGACGCACCCGCGAAGATAGCGCATGGGCAGGCGGTGGGCTCAGGCTTCAGCGTCCTCGGGGAGCGTGCGGGGATACCGGGAGACGGTCAGGCCCAGGCCAAGCTGCCCCGCCAGTTGAATGAGGGCACGGGGAAAATGGTCGCCCTGAAGCACAATTTCCTGCCCGCGTTCATCCAGGGTGCCCACACGGTCTTCAATGCCAAAGTCCAGTTCCGCAGCGGTGTGGTCCCAGTCCGGGTCTGCCGCTGTCAGCAGGCCATTCAGCTTCAGCAGGCTGGCGTGGTGCGTCTGCAGGAAGGCGATCACGTCTTCAACCTGTTGTTCGGGCTGGCAGAAGTCGGCCGGGCTGGCAGCGACCAGAAAACCAGAGTCACGCGCGATACCGGAAGGAAAGCGCTGGGGTTCCCCCTCGCGCCAGACGTGATGTGGGGTGAGGTCTGTGCCGGCCAGAAACGCGGTCACATCAAAGTGCCCCCAGACGCGCAGAATGCAGCTCATGGCCCCAGCCTAGAGCCAAGGATCACCCGGCTCATGCCACCCTGAGCGCATGACGTTTCATCTGGTGTCCTGGCTGGTGGTGCAAGACGGACAGGGGCGCGTGCTGCTGGGGCGCCGCGCGGGGTCGTCCTATGCGAGTGGGCTGTGGGGCCTGCCCGGCGGGCGCGTGGAGGCTGGCGAGAGCCTGGCCCAGGCCGCGGCGCGTGAAACCCGGGAAGAGGTGGGCCTGAACGTGGACCCGGCCGACCTGACCTGCCTGGGCGCCTGCCGCTACGACCTGGAGGGCACGGCAGGCCTGGATGTGTTCTTCCTGACCCGCACGTGGCAAGGCGAGCCCCAGCCGCTGGACAAAACCTCGGCGGTGGGCTGGTTTGGGCTGGACGCGCTGCCGCCTGATGTGCTGCCCTGGCTGCCCGGCATTCTGGAGGCCCATCTGGTCGGCGGCCAGCGCCTGACCGAACTGATTGACGGCTGGGACGGCCTGCGCGCGCTCCTTTAATCTGTTCCCACGGCTCACGGCCTCCTACGGCACCGGCCAGCGCACCGTCCCCACCTGATCGGTGCGCCAGACCTTCGAGCCGGCCTGCGCCAGCCGCGCCAGCACGTCGGGGTGGGGGTGCCCGTAGGTGTTACGGCCCACGCTGATCACGGTGTCGGCGGGGGTGGCCTGGGTCAGCAGCGCCGCGCCGGTGGAATGGCGACTGCCGTGGTGAGCGGCTTTCAGCAGGTCCAGATTCCCGGGCCCTGCCATCGCCTCGCCGGCCTGGGCCAGATCGCCCAGAAACGCCGCGCGCCAGCCGCGCGATTCCAGGGTCAGGGCCACGCTGTTTTCGTTGTCCTCGTCGTGCCAGTCCTGGCCGGTGGGCCACAGCACCGTCAGCGCAGCGCCCGCCGCCTGCACGCGGTCTCCCCGGCGCACCTCGCGCACCGGCACGCCCCGGGCCTGGGCTTCGGCCAGCGCGGCGTCCAGCACCGGGTCGCCGCGCTTGCGGTGGCCCACCCACAGTTCCCCCACCGGCAGGGCGCGCAGCACCGCCGGCACGCCCTCAATGTGGTCGGTGTCGGCGTGGGTGGCCACCAGTACGTCCAGCTGGCGCACCCCCAGCGCGCGCAGGGCCGGCACCACGGTGCGCCCGCCCACGTCATAGTCGCTGCCCACCGAGCCGCCCGCGTCAACCAGCATCGTCAGGCCCGGCAGACGAATCAGGGTGCTGTCGCCCTGGCCCACGTCCAGAAACACCACCTCGCGCGCGGGGCGCAGCCAGCCGGGCAGGGCGGTCAGCAGCAGACAGGCCAGCAGGGTGCCCAGCGCCGTGCGGGCCCGCACCCGGCCCAGCAGCCACAGCCACCCGGCGCCCAGGGCTGTGGCGTAGGCCACCACCCCCGCTGCGCCAATGGCGCCCCAGCTCAGCACCGGCGCGCGGCCAAAGGTTTCGGCCACCGCCAGCAGCGCCGAGGCCAGCAGGCCACTGACCACATTCAGCGGCGCGGCCAGTGGGCCCAGCAGCCCGGCCACAAAGCCCAGGGGCACCAGCGCGGCCATGATGACCCCCGCCACCAGATTGGCCGGCAGCCCCACCAGCGGCAGCTGCCCGAAGGTCCCCGCCACCACCGGCAGGGTGCCCAGTTCGGCCAGCAGGGTCGCGCTGATCGCCAGCCGCAGGGCGTGGGGCCAGCGCGCGGGCAGGCGCCCGGCCACGCGCAGGGTCTGCGTGAGGGCCAGCACCGCCAGAAACGACAGCTGAAAGCCCACGTCCAGCAGCCACAGCGGAAAGGGCAGCAGGCAGGCCAGCGCCGCCAGGGCAATCAGACCCAGGGGATCGGGGCGACCCCGGCCCAGCGCCAGGGCAATCAGCACCGCCGCGCCCATGATCACTGCCCGCGTGATGCTGGGCGAGGGCTGCACCAGCAGCAGGTACGGCAGCAGCAGGGCCGCCGGCAGGCCGTAGCGCCACGCCGGCGCGGCCCCCAAGCGAATCAGCAGCCACACCAGCACCCCGGTAATCAGGGCCACGTTCTGCCCCGACAGGGCCATCAGGTGGGCCAGCCCGGCGCGGGCGAAGGCGTCGCGCACCGCGTACCCCTCGGCAAATTCCTCCCGGCTGATGTCGCTCCGGTCGCCCAGCTCAATCGCCTGCATCAGCGCGGCCTGCCGCTCGGTCAGGCCAGCACTGAGGCCCCGGCGGAACCAGCCGCGCAGCCCGCCTTCCGGCTGGTGGGCCCTAACCCTGGCCCCCACCAGCACCGCGCCGGGGGTGGGCACCAGCAGGCCCCCCTGGGACCGCAACCACGCGGCCTGATCAAAGCCGCCCGGCACGTCGCGGCCCTGCGGGGCCACCAGGCGGCCAGCTACCTCTAGCACGCCGGGGCCCTGTGCAGGTTTGGGACTCACCGCCAGCCGGGCGCGCGGCGCACTCAGCGTCAGAAACTGGCCGTCCCACTCGCCCTTCAAGGTCACCTGGGCGCCCAGCCAGGGTGTCAGCGGATCGGGGCGCGCCAGGACCGTGTGGGCCGAGAGCCACCCGGCGCCGCCCCCCAGCAGGGCGAGTGCGGCCAGCCCCGGGCGGGCGTCCAGCAGGGCCAGGGCCACGCCGGCCAGCAGC
Organism: Deinococcus arcticus; assembly: GCF_003028415.1. NCBI lineage: Bacteria > Thermotogati > Deinococcota > Deinococci > Deinococcales > Deinococcaceae > Deinococcus > Deinococcus arcticus. Next base: position 58,049 of record NZ_PYSV01000009.1, on the reverse strand, counting down.
GCCGCCGCACCCCAGGGCACCCCCAGCGCCAGCAGAATGCCGCCGATGACCCCCAGTACGGCCGGCACCGACCACGGCAGTTGGCCGGCCCGGCCCGTGACCTGGGCGCGGGGCCGGCTGGAGGTGACAGGGAAGGCCGCGCTGTTCAGAAGGTCACCAGTCCCCGGAGGGTCTGCAGCGCCGAAGGGCCAATGCCTTTTACGCGGTCCAGATCGGCCAGCGAGCGGTAGGGCCGCCCCGCCACGATGCGCGCGGCCAGGGCGGGCCCCACCCGGGGCAGGGCTTCAAGTTGCTCGGTGCTGGCGGTGTTCAGGTTCACCCGCCCGGAAATCAGCGGCTGCACGCTGGCGGTGGCCGGGTAGGTGGGCGGTTCGGCTGATGTGGCGGCCATGGGGGTACCCAGGGCCACGCGCGTGACCTGCGGGGCCTGCGGGCGCGGCCAGAGCGCCGGGCCCAGGCTCAGCGCAGCGCTCAGCAGCACGCCGCCTGCCAGCAGCGCGGTCCAGGGTGGGGCAACACTTGGCATGCGCCCCAGGCTAGAGGCTGCCCCGCGCGCGCGCTGCCGCACATGCCTGGGCGCGTGGGCCCCTTTTCGGCCCTGGCAGGGGCGTGCTACACTTCCAGAGTTTGCCTCCCCAGGGAGGCGCTTCTCGCGTGACGCGGGGCCGGCAAGAGCAGTGTGGCCCACTCCGCGAGCAGTAAGGAGAAAAGCACCATGAAGCGTACCTACCAGCCCAACGTCCGCAAGCGGGCCAAGACCCACGGTTTCCGCGCCCGCATGAAAACCAAGGCCGGCCGCAACATCCTGGCGCGCCGCCGCGCCAAGGGCCGCCACCAGCTCACCGTCTCTGACGAGTAAGCCCCCTTCACCGGGAGCGCCCGCTATTTCCCAGTCCACCCCCTCCAGCGCCACGCAGGCACGGCCCCGCCGTCCGGTGGCGCTGGATGCATTGCGGGGTGACCGGGAATTTCGCAAGGTGCGCGCCCACGGCGCGGTGGTGCGCGACCCGCTGTTTACCCTGCGCGTGGCCGAGTACCGCCCCCGCCACGGGGAAGCGTGGCGGCCACGCGCCATCGTGGGCATCGTGGTGCCCAAAAAGACCCTCAAGCGCGCGGTGGACCGCAACCGTGCCCGGCGCCGCGTGCGCGAGGCGCTGCGCACCCTGCCCGGCGGCCTGCCCGCCTGCCGCGCCATCCTGATGCCGAACCCCGCGGTGCTGGCCGCGCCCTTTGCGCAGCTGCAGGCCGCGCTGCAGAGAGCGCTGGCAAAAGCGCCGGGCCGGCGGGGGCGCGGCGGGAACCCGGGCGGCCCGGGGCGCGTACCCGGTGCCGTGCCTTCCTCCCCGACCCCGGGCCCAACGAGCGGTGAGGCCTCGTGAGCGGCCTGCGTGACGTCCTTGTGCGGGGGGTGCGGTTTTACCAGCGCCGTCTCTCGCCGCGCAAGCCCGCACCCACTTGCCGTTTTAGCCCCACCTGCTCGGAATACGCCGCGCAGGCCGTGGAGCGGCACGGTTCGCTGCGTGGCAGCTGGCTGGCCACCTGGCGCATCCTGCGCTGCAATCCCTTCGTGCCGGGCGGGTTCGACCCGGTGCCCGACCATTTCCCCAAGAGGCCCCCTCAGACCCCATGAAGACCAGACATCTGCTTTCCCTGCTTGCTGCTGGCGGCGCGCTGCTGCTGACCGGCTGCGGCACCACTGGCCCCCTTCCTACCTTCGGCAAGGCCATCACCCCCGAGTGGATCACCGCCGATTTCGACGGCGTGCGCGGCAACGAGTACATCGTCACCAGCAACCTGCAGGACGTGGTGTTCAACAACCGGGGCGAGGTCATCGGCTGGTATGTCAAGAACTACGCCGGCACGCCGTATATCAAGCGCCGGGCCGATGGCACCTACGATTTCAGCGCCCTGCGTGAGCAGAAGGGCATCTTCAATCTGGTGGCTGGGCGCAAGGCGCTGGCCGTGCAGGGGGAGGGCCTGGACCCCGCCCAGCCGGCCCAGGTGCAGCCCCCCACGGGCCTGACCACCGACCTGAAGGCCAACCGCCAGGACGCGGTGTTCCGCTACGTGCAGGGTGGCGTGAGCGTCACCAAGACCGTGACCCTGCGCCCGCGCAACTTCAAGGTGGACGTCAAGACCGAGGTGACGGGCGGCCCCGAGCGGGTGAACATCCTGTTCCCGGGCCTGGGCCGCGCCCAGAATCCCCGGGTGCAGGCGGTGAGTCCGGGGGGCCAGCCGGCCGCCGTGCAGGGCAGCGGGACCCTGCAGGTGAAGAACATTCAGTACGCCGCCATTCAGGAAGTGCCGGGCGGCATGAACAGCCAGATTGTGCAGGCGCTGATCGTGCAGCCGCGCGGTGACACCCGCGCCGATGTGGCCCTGACTGGCGGCGCCCAGAGCCTGCTGAGCGCCAGCGTGCCCGCGGCCAGCACCCTGGAGGTGTACGGCGGCCGCAACGAACTGATTCACCTGTACCAGAGTGGCTATACCACCCTGCCGGGCCTGTTCGATCCCAACTGGTTCGGCCAGATCAGCCTGTACATCGTGAAATTCATGGAGTGGCTGTATGGCCTGATTGGCAACTGGGGCCTGGTGCTGGTGGCACTGACCATTGTGCTGCGCGCCGCCATGTGGCCGCTGATGCAGGCGCAGGGCCGCTCCACAGCCAGGATGCAGGCCATGCAGCCGCGGATGCGCGAGATTCAGGCCAAGTACAAAGAGCGCCGCGACCCGGATTCGCAGCGCGCCATGCAGACCGAGATGGCGCAGCTGTACCGCGACTACAACTTCAACCCGGCCGGCTGTCTGTCCAGCTTCCTGCCGTTCCCGATTCTGATTGCGCTGTGGTCCACCATCCGCAACTTTGAATTCGACAGCGGCTTCCTGTGGCTGCCAGACCTTGCCATTCCCGATCCTTTCTACCTGCTGGCGCTGGTCTACCTGATCGTAAACATCGGGCAGCTGTATGTCATGACGCGCAAGAGCCCCGAGATGTTCCGCCAGCAGGCGTTTATCTACATTATTTTCCTGTATTTCGCCCTGACCTTCCCGGCGGGCGTGACCATCTACATCATCCTGTCCACCCTGATCGGCATCGTGCAGCAGATCATCATCAACAAGCAGGTGGAAAGGGAAACCGCCAACCTGGGCGTGCAGAAGGTCACGGTCACCGCCCCGCCCAGCGGCAAGGCCGCCAAGCCCCAGAAGGCTGTGATCGTGGATAAGGCCGCCAAGACCTCCAAGGTCATTGACCTGCCCCGCAAGGACTGAAGCTGCCTCGAAGAGTGCCCCACCTCCAGCGCAAGGTGGGGCACTTTCCTTGGTTTATTTCAGCCGGGCCAGTTCCTGCTGGGGGGCCCCGTACCCCGGGCGCAGCCGCAGGGCTTCGCGGTAAGCCGCCTGCGCCTGCGCGGCGCGGCCCAGAGCGGCCAGGGCCCGCCCCCGCCAGTAATGCGCTTCCTCGTGGGTGGGCACCGAGCGCAGCACCGCGCCGGTCAGGCGCAGCACCTTGTCGTACTGGCCGGTGCGCACGTACGCCTCGAAGGGGCCAAACGAATACCACAGCGCGCGCCAGGGCAGCCCGCCCTGCACCCAACTGGGGCGGGTGGGGTCCAGCGTGCGGTCTGGCGGGGCAGCCAGTGCCTGATCAAAGGACCGGGCCGCGCCCCGGGCGTCGCCCAGGTCCAGTTGCGCCTGCCCCAGGTTCAGGTAGGCCACGGCGTCGCCCCGGCGGGCCGCCTCGGCCCGGGCCACGCGCAGATGCTCGGCTCTGGCAGCCACCGGATCGGCGCGCATGCCCAGCACTTCGCGCAGGGGCGCCGCCTTGCTGGGCGGCGTGACCACCAGATACGTGCGGCCAAATGAGCGCCACAACTCGTCAAACCGGGTGTAGTTCAGGGTCAGCGGGCCCAGGTACGAGTCCAGTGCACTGAACTGCCCGCGCGCGTCGTCATAGCCGGTGAGCAGGCGGTAGTGGCCCATGCCGCCGGAATCCGGCGTGACAAACCACGTTTCTACCATCACTGGAAACCCGGCCGAGAGCAAGCGGCGCAGCAGCAGGCGGTCCCCGCCCCGCGCCAGATGCACGTCCATGCCCTGCGTGCGGGCATAGGCGGCCAGTTCGTCCGGCGATACATTCACGTCGGCCCTGCCGGGCTTGAGGACCGGCGCAATGTCGTATTGATTCAGGGTGCTGCCCCAGCGGCTGAGTGCCATACCGACCGTGACCGGGCCGCAGTTGTTCAGCCGCTGGTATTCATGCCGGAGGCCGGGAATGCTGGCGCGGGCGGGCAGGGGCGGCGCGGCCGGTCTGGGCGCGGGAACGGGGGTCGGCTCCGGGGTTGGCGCCGGTTCGGGGGCCGGCTCAGGCACGGGCACTTCCTCTGGGAGAGGAGCCGGGGCAGTGGGGACAGCCGCCTGCACGGTGGGTCCTGGCTGGACCTTCTCACCCTGAAAGCGGCTGACGCCGAAGGCCGCCGCCCCCACCAGAAGGGCCGCAGTCAGGAGAAGGGCAGGGAGGCGCATCCTCTGCATCGTCCCTGCCCTTCATGATGCCGGCCTGAGGTGAATGGTGTGGTGCAGGGAGACAGAAGCTGCTGCCTGTTCTTCGGGGGTCACCACAGAGGGGGCGGGCCAGTTTGATGTGGCCCGCCCGCCGGGTTTGGAGGTTGTCAGGAAGTTGCGCGCCCCCGGAAGGAACCTCGCCCGGGCGCTCTTCCCACTGCCTACTCCCCACCTCCCCGCCCTTCAGTACGCCATGACCTGCTTAATGGCCCTGGCCACACGCACCGGGTTGGGCCGGTACACGTCCTCAATGGCCGTAAAGGGCGGGTACGGCGCGTCAAAGCCAGTCACGCGCACAATGGGCGCGCGCAGGTATTCAATGGCTTCCTCGGCAATGGTGGCGCTGATCTCGCTGTGGAAGCCGCCCGTGCGGGGGGCCTCGGTCACCACGACCACCCGGCCAGTCTTGGCCACGCTGGCCAGCACCGTCTCGGTGTCCATGGGCACCAGGGTGCGCAGATCCACGACCTCCACGCCAATGCCAGCGGTGCGGGCGGCCTCGGCGGCCTTCTGGGCCACCTCCACCATGCCGCCGTAACACACCACCGTTACGTCGTCGCCCCGCGTGACCAGCCGCGCCTTGCCCAGAGGCACGCGGTGGTCACCCACGGGCACCTCTTCTTTCACGCTGCGGTAGAGCTTGATCGCCTCGAAGAAGAACACCGGGTCGGGGTCAGCAATGGCGCTCAGCAGCAGGCCCTTGGCGTCGGCCGGGGTGCTGGGAATAACCACCTTGACGCCCGGGGTGTGGGCCAGAATGGCCTCTGGGCTGTCGGCGTGCTGCTCGGGGGTATGTACGCCGCCGCCGTAGGGCGCGCGGATGACCATCGGCAGGTGGTAGCGGCTGCGGGTGCGGTGCCGGAAGCGGCCCACGTGAGACAGAATCTGATCCAGTGCCGGATACAGAAACCCGGCGAACTGAATCTCGGCAATGGGTTTCAGGCCCGCCAGCCCCATCCCAATGCCCATGCCCACGATGGCGGCTTCAGCCAGGGGGGTATCGAATACGCGCTCCACGCCGTACTTGGCCTGCAGGCCGTCGGTGGCGCGGAAGACCCCGCCCATCACGCCCACGTCCTCGCCAAAGATATGCACGGTCTCGTCGGCCCCCAGGGCAATGTCCAGGGCGTCGTTGATGGCGGCGACCATCGTCATGGTTTTGGTTTTGGTGGCGGTGGCGGTCACTGCTGTTCCTCCGCGAGGATCTGCGCGCGCTGCTGTCTCAGCTGCGGGGTGGGTTCGGCAAACACGTGATCCAGAATCTCGGCGGGTGTGGGGTCCGGGTAGCTGTCGGCCTCCTGCAGCGCGGCCTCGAACTCGGCGGCAATCTCGGCCAGCAGCTCGGCCTCGCTGGCCTCGGTCATCAGGCCCTCCTGCAGCAGATGGGTGCGCAGCCGCAGCACCGGGTCCTTGGCGTCCCAGCCTTCCAGTTCGGCCTCGGTGCGGTAGCGGCTGGGGTCGTCGGCCACCGTGTGCGGCTTGACGCGGTAGGTCACGGTTTCAATCAGGGTGGGGCCTTCGCCCCGGCGGGCACGGTCCACGGCCTCGGCGGTCACGTGGTAGGTCGCCAGGGCGTCGTTGCCGTCCACACGCACGCCGGGAATGCCGTAGCCGTCGGCGCGGCGTGAAAGGTCCGTGGCCCTGGTCTGGGTGCGGGTGGGCACCGAGATGGCCCAGCCGTTGTTTTGCAGGATGAACACGCACGGGGCGTTCAGGGCGCCTGCAAAGTTCAGGGCCTCGTGGAAGTCGCCCTCGCTGCTTCCCCCGTCACCGATAAAGGCCATCGCCACGTTGCGCGTGCCCTTGCGGCGTTCGGCCAGGGCCGCGCCCACCGCCTGCGGGTACTGGGTGGCAATGGGAATGTAAAAGGGCAGCACCTTCAGGTCGGCGGGCATGTGCCAGCCGTGCGGGCTGGTGCGCCAGTAGGCCAGGGTGCGGGCAATCGGCAGGCCCAGGGTCAGGGCCGCGCCCGTGTCGCGGTAGGTGGGAAACAGCCAGTCGTTCTTGGTCAGCGCGGCGGCGGTGCCCACCTGGCTGGCTTCCATGCCGCCAAACGGCGGAAACACGCCCAGGCGGCCCTGGCGGTACAGCACCCAGCCGCGTTCATCGAAGTGGCGGGCGCGGCGCATCTGGCGGTACAGCGCCAGCCGGATGTCGGGGGCGGGCAGCAGATCGGGGCGAACGACCGAACCGTCGGGCGCCACGATTTGCACCATGTTGGTGTCCTGCTGCGCGGCGTCGTAGGCGGCCTGCGCGGCCTGATAGCCGAGGTCCGTCTCGCTGGCTTCCGGCTGGGTGGGGGCAGATTTGGGTGGGGTCATGCAGGGCTCCTGGGGGTGGGAATGAACCGGAACAGGCCAGAATAGACAGCAGCCTGAACGCGGCGGTTCCGCGCACAGCCTGCCAGGGAAACGCCGTCAGGGCGCGCGGCGCTGGTTGAGCAGTCGGCGCGTGCCAGGAAGGGGGCAGGGCAGGCGGTCAGGCATAGGGCTGGGCTGCGGGCGTTGGCCCCGCAAGATGGATGCCTCCCAGCGTAGCAGCCGGGAGGCACGGGAACCAAACGCTCGTTTGTTGAAGGGGGACGGGGGAGAGGGGCACTCTGGGCCGCGCCGCGTGTACCCCCTCCCGGCCTCCCCCATCAAGGAGGAGGAGAAACAACAGCGCCCACGCCGCTCTTTAATCTTTTCCTACAGCCCACACCCCACGTTCCACACCCCCTTTACGGCCTCCAGCTTCCCCCGTTCACCGTGCCTGTTCCCGACGCCGGGACCGTGTACGAGCGGTTGCTGCCGCCCTCCCAGGTCACGCTGGCGCCGCTGTCGCCGGGCTTCTTGATGAACTTGAATTGCAGGGCGACGCTGGGCGGCAGGCTGACGGTGGTTTTCCAGGTGCAGGTGCTGCCGCTGCAATTGCTGGGGGTCATGGCCAGGGCCGAAGCGGTGTTCCACGCGCCCAGTTCGCCCCGGTCGCCCAGCAGGTAGACGTCCTGGCCAAAGAAGGTGCTGGCCGTGACCTGGAAGGTGACGGGCACGGCGGTCCCCCCGCCGCCCGTGCCGGAGGCCCCAGCGCGGTAAATGCCCATTTTGCCCGCGCCCAGGGTAACGGGCAGGCGGCCGTTCGTGACGGTGGCGCTGGCGGGCGCGCCCTCGGCCAGCAGGTCGTTAAAGACCGTGCCGTTCCCCAGCGCGCTCTTGTCCGCGGCGCTGATGCCGCTGTTGCCGGCCAGGTCCAGATTGACGGTGGCGCTGCTGCTGGACGTATTGACCACCACCACAAAGCGGTTCGTGCCGCTGCCCCGGTAGAAGGCGTACACGTTCTGGCCGCCGTTGGGGCGCCACAGCTCGGCGTAGTTGCCTTTCCAGAGGGCGGCGTTGGCCTTGCGAATGCCAATCAGTTTCTTGGTCAGGTCATAGGTGGTTTTTGGGGTGCCGCCGCCCGCCACAAAATTGGCCTGCGCGACATTTCGGCCGCTGTCGGTCCAGGCCCAGGTCGGCATATCGCGGCGGTTGTCGGGGTCAGAGGCGCCGTACATGCCCAGTTCGTTGCCGTAGTACAGCTGCGGAATGCCCGGCAGCGTCATCAGCAGGCCCAGGGCGTTGTGGTACCGGGCGCGAATTTCCCCTTCGGCCACGCCCACGCCGGGTTCGTTCACAAATCGCGGCACGTCATGGTTGTCCAGCAGGTTCACCTGCAGCAGGGTGCGGTCCAGGCCCAGGGTGCCCAGCGTGTCGCCCATGCTGGCGGCCACCCGGTCCAGACTGCCGGCCTTGCCCACGCTGTCCACAATGGCCTGCCGCAGCGGGAAGTTGAAGGTGGAATCAAAGCCCGCGTCCAGGAAGGGCTTGAGTTGAGAAGCGCTTCCAGACAGGAACGCCTCGCCCAGCAGGAAGGTGTTGGGGCGAGAAGCCAGCACGCCGGGCACCCACGAGTTCTGCCAGTAGCTGTTGGGCACGTGCTTGACGGTGTCCATGCGGATGCCGTCCACCGCGTAGGTGGCGGTCCAGTTCTTGGAGAGGTTGGTCAGGTAGGTGGCCACCGCGCCGTCCTCCTGCCGGAAGTCGGGCAGGCCCGCCAGTGGGCACACAATCTCGTCGCCGCTGCAATTGCCGTGGAACCAGCCGGGCTGCTGGGTGGTGATGCGGGCACCGTAGCCGGCGTGGTTGACCACCATGTCCATGATGTATTTCTGGCCGCCCGCTTTCAGGTCATTAATCAGGCCCGTCAGCTCGGCGCCGGTGCCGAATTTGGGGTCCAGGGCGGTGTCGTCCGGGTTGGCGTAGTCGGGCCAGTAGCCGTGGTAGCCGCAGGAATTGCCGTTGACCAGCCCCACCTGCTTGTACACCGGCGTGGTCCAGACCGCACTGGCCCCCAGGTCGCGGATGTACGGCAGCTTGGCGCGCAGCCCGGCGATGTCGCCGCCGTGAAACTTGGTCGCGCTGGCGCGGTCAAAACAGTTGGGCGCCCCCAGATTGTCATTGGAAGAGTTTCCATTGAAGAAACGGTCCGGCATGACGAGGTAGATCACCTGCTGCCGCCACGCGTCAATATTGGCCCCACTGATGGCCTGTGCGCCCAGAGTCCCTGGACTGGAAACGGTTCCAAGTTGGGCAGGCGCAGGCCCCTGGGAGCAGGCGGAAAGCAAAAGTGCAGAGGACAGCGCCCCCCACAGACCGGCAGCAGAACGTTTCACAGTTGAAACCTCCAGCACGGCAAGACCCCGCACGGGTGCGGAGCCGGTGCATGAATTGTGGTGCTCCGCGATCATAAACGATGAAACCGCTCAGGAATCAAGGGGAGAGGACCACCCGGGCAGGCGGTCCTCTCTAGACAGGTTCGGCAACTGTGCTGGCTTATTCGCGCTCAATCTTGATCTCAACGCGGTTTCCCTTGCGCTTCACCGTCAGTTCAACCTTGACGTTCCCCTTGCGGAATTCGCTCTTGATCTCACTGTTCTTGCTGGTGGTTTTCACCAGGGTGTAGCCCTCGGCCTTCAGCTTGGCGGCGTAGGCGTCATGCTGGGCGCGCAGGTCGCGGCTGTCCACGGTGGTTTGCCACTCGCGGACATTGCTCCAGGGGTTCACCGACAGGGCCTGCGCGGTGCGGGGCGCTGGGGCATCGGCCAGGGGCTGGGCCGGTGCGGTGCGCAGGGGCGCCGCCACAGGCGCGCGGTTGACCACCGAGTAAAAGGCGGTGTCTGTGATCCAGTTGGCCGCTGGCACGGGGTTGACCACGATGCTCAGGGCCTGCGCCAGTCCCTGCTGCCCACTGACATTCACGGTGGCAAAGGAGTTCTGCTGGCTCCTGAAGGTGGCAATCTGGTCCAGATTCAGCGGGCTGCGGCTGGCCAGCGCCAGCACCTTGTTCACACCGTAGGGCGCGGCAATATCGAAGGTAAAGGAGTCGCCGGCGGCCGGGAACACCTTGACTGCGTTGGCCTTCAGGAAGTTGGCCCCGCCCTGAAACCGGTTGGGCAGAATCAGGTCCACCTGACCCTGGGGGTCCACGTTGAACAGGTACACGTAGGCGTCCTGATTCACCTGGGTAAAGAGGCGAATCTTCTCGCCCGGCGCGTAGCTGGGGGTGCCCGCCCCCGAGGTGTCGCGGTCAGTCCAGACCTTCACGCTAAGCGTGGTGGGCGCCGGGTTGACGATGATGCTCTGGGCGCTCAGTTGCGGGGCCGCGTATGCGGCGCAGCCCAGCAGGGCCAGGGCCGAGGACAGAAACAGGGTCGCTTTCATGCCCCCACCCTGGCCTGTTCACTTGACGGGGGCCTGACTGGCACCTGATGCCCGTGCTGAGGCGCAGCTTAGCTGGCGCTCATGTGGGCGTCGCTGTGTCGCTTACCCCTGTCCCTGGCCTGGACGGTCTCGTGCCTGAAGCGGAGACGGGTGGGGACCACCTGCCCTTGCCACCACGGCGACGCCCGTTCCTCCCTGACCCCCGACTGATAATCCCAAGTCGCTCACAGCAAAATTCCGGGCCAGCGTCTAGGCTGTTGGGGTGAGCCGAGCCCCCAAACTGCCTCATCTGGTCTTGACCCTTGGCCTGCTGAGTCTGGCCGCTGCGCCCCTGCCCGGCCAGGCACAGGGGGCGCCGGACTTCCGCATCGGGTACCGCGTCAGTGCCGAGCGTCAGGCGCCGCTGCGGGTGGCCTTTGAGGCCTCGGCGCCCGCCGGCTACGTGGTGCAGTGGGTCTTTGGCGACGGCACCCAGGCCACGGGACTGCGCGCCGAGCATGTGTATTACCGCCCCGGCACCTATCAGCTGCAGGCCACCCTGGTAGACGCCGGCGGCCGCGTGGTCAGCCGCGCCGAGGCTCAGCTGCCGGTGGGCAGTGCCGGCGCCGAGCGCCCCGCGCTGACGGTGCTGCAGCCCACCCCCGGCGAGGTGCGCCTGAGCGCCGAGGGCAGCGTGCTGTATACCCCTGCCCGCCCCACCCTGATGCTGTCCGGGCGCGAGGTGGGTACCGGGGCCACCCGGCTGCCCAGCGGCACCCACGCGGCGGTGGTGCGCGCCACCACCAGCGACGGGCGCACCGTAGAAAAGCGCCTGAACGTGACGGTGGCTCCCTGGACCGGCAGCGCCGCCTTTGACGCCGAGGTGCTGCGCCTGACCAACCAGGCCCGCGCCCAGGGCTACAACTGCGCCACCCACCGCACCGGCGGTGGCGCCCTGCCCCCGCTGAAACTGGACCCCACCCTGACGGTGGCGGCCCAGGCGCAGTCGGCAGGGATGGCCCTGTACGGCTACTTTGACCACACCAGCGCCTTTGACGGCAGCACCCCCATGCGCCGGGTGCTGGCGGCGGGCCTCAGTCCCCAGTCGGTGGCCGAGAACATCGCCGCTGGACAGCAGAGCCCGGCCGAGGTGGTGCAGGGCTGGCTGAAAAGCCCCGGTCACTGCCGCAATATCATGGGCGACTTCAACCGCATCGGCCTGAGCTATGTCAACCGCGCCGGCACCACCTACGGCCGCTACTGGACCCAGGTGTTCGCCCGGATGTAACCAGCGGCGCGCTTGCTGGGACAGGCCCCGCAAAGAGGCCACCTCATGGCTCATGCCCCGGAGCCCGTAGCCCCCTCAGTGCACGTCGGCCACGCCAGCCAGCAGCCCGGCCAGCTGCTCCTTGGCGCGGAACACGCGGCTTTTGGCGGTGCCCACGGCCACGCCCTGAATCTGGGCAATCTCGTCGTAACTCAGGTCCTCGACAAAGCGCAGTACCACGGCCTCGCGGTACTCGGCGGGCAGGCGCAGCAGGGCACGCTGCACCCGGTCCTGGGCGTCGGCGCTCTCGGCGGCCTGCACGGGCGAGCGCTTCTCGCTGGTGACCTCAAAGCCCACGTCCTCGCGGGCCTGTTCCAGCGAGAAGCGCTGCAACTGCTTGCGGCGGTGCGACTCAATCTGGGTGTTGCGCGCCACCTGGTACAGCCACGGCAGCACCCGCTCGCCCACCCGGAAGGTTTTGATCGAGCGCCACGCGCGGTAAAAGACCTCCTGGGTCAGGTCCAGCGCGTCCTCGCTGTTGCCTTCCAAGCGGTACAGGTAGCCGTACATGCGGCCCTCGTATTCCTGCACGAAATCGAACCACGCCGCTTCCTCGCCTGCGCACAGCCGCGCGTACAGTTCGGGAGAGATCAGGTCGGGTGGCAATGACTCGGCGGGGTCCACAGTGGCTACACCATAGCGTGCCCCGGCGGGCGGCTGGGCTGGCCTTGCGGCGGGCTCGGGGCGCGGGCTCCCGGCGCGGCGACAGGCCACCCCCCGGCTGCTCTACCATGCACGCACGTTGAGTCCTGTTCGCCCTGAAATGCTGTCCTCTGCGCCGCCCACCCCACTGGCCGATGCCCTGCGCCCTCTGCTACCCGACCTGAGCGTGGGGGGGCTGCTGGGCTTCGCCACGGGCGTGGCCCTGCGCCACATTGGCCGCGTGGCCCTGATCGTGCTGGGCACGCTGTTTGTGGTGCTGCAACTGCTGGCCGCCCTGGACCTCGTGACCGTGAACTGGCTGCGCCTTCAGGCCCTGACCGAACCGTGGCTGAGGCAGGGCCAGGAACAGGGCGGCGCGTGGCTGCTGCGCGTGCTGACCGCCAATCTGCCGTTTGCCGGAGCCTTCACGGCGGGGCTGCTGCTGGGCCTGCGAGCGAGGGTGTAGATGGTTGATGGCGAAGTGCTTTTTCGATCAACCATCAACGGTTCCCCCTCGACCCCTATGCGCTGGTGCGCACCACGAGGCGGGGTTCAAAGCGGCGGGCGCGCGCCGGGCCCTTGTAGCCGTTCAGGCGGGTCAGCAGCAACTGGGCGGCCTCGTAGCCCATGCTTTCCACCGGCTGGTGCAGGGTGGTCAGGCCGCGCGCCTCGGCCCAGGGCTGGTCATCAAAGCCGATCACGCGCACGTCCTCGCCGGCCTTCAGGCCCCGCAGCCGCAGTTCGTCCAGCAGGGCCCCGGCCAGCATGTCCGCCGAGGCGAAGATGGTGCAGGGCAAGCCCGTCGCCTGGGCCTGGTCCAGCATGGCCGAGGCGGTGTTGCGCGCCGCCAGCGAATCGAAGCTGGAGGTGTATTCGGCTGCTGGCGTGCGCCCGGCAGTCTGCAGCGCGCCCAGAAAGCCCTTGCGGCGATCTTCAAAGACGCGGGTGGTGAACAGCTGGTCCAGTTCGGTTTCCACCCATACCGCGTACAGGTCGCCGGGCAGGGTCACGGCATATTCCCCGGCCATGCGCCCGCCCGCCACGTTGTCCATAAACGAGGAATCCACGTGCTCGGCGTAGGCGTCCACCAGCACCGTGGGCTGCTGGGTGCGCAGGCGGCGCTCGTGGAACATCTGCGTGAGGTTGTAGGTGGCCATCACCAGCCCGTCGGCCTGATAGGCCAGGGTGTGCGAGCCCAGGTAGCGTTCCAGCCGTGAGCGGTCCAGCAGCGGAAAAATGGCCACGTCGTAGCGGGCCTCCTGAAAGGCGGTTTCCAGACCGTCAAGCAGGCGCACATAGAACTCGGTGGTCAGCACCGGCAGCAGCACGCTGATGGTGTAACTTTTGCCGCCCGCAATGCGCCGGGCATGGGGGTTGGGCGTATAGTCCAGATCGGCAATGGCCTTGAGCACGAGTTCGCGGGTGGCGCCCTTGACCGCCACGTGGTTGTTCAGCACCCGTGACACGGTGCCGACCCCGACCCCGGCCTGCCGGGCCACATCCTGAATGGTGGGTTTACGCATGATTTGTTGCCCAGCATACCCTTTTTTTGGAAAGGGTTCCATGAGCTGTGCCTGAAGCCTCGCCCTGAGGGTTCGGTGGGCCCAGGCAACAGAGCCAGACAGTGGTCCAGCGCCGGGGACAAAGCGGCCCGGGGCGGCGGCCTAGACTGGGCGCAGGCTGGCCCCGGCCTGCAAAGGAGCCCTGCTTGATGCCCCAGTTCCCCACCCCCCACCCCGCTCGTCTGGCGCTGCTGGCCGCCGTGCTGGCGCTGCTGCCCGGCTGCCGCCCGGCGCCCCAGGCAGGCGCGGCCCGGCCCGCATTGACCGTGCAGGCGGCGCGCGTGGTGGCGGTGCCGCCCGGGGTAAAGGACACCAGCGTGTTTGGCACCCTGCGTAACCCCGGCGCGCGCCCCCTGCGCCTGACCGGGGTGCAGACCGGGGCGGCCGACCACGCCATGCTGATGGTCACCCGCACCGATGCCCGGGGCCTGACCGGTATGGCGGTCACCGGCGCCCTGACGGTGCCGGCGGGCGGTGAACTGGTGCTGAGCGACACGGGCGACCACATCATGCTGATGGGCCTGCGCGCGCCGCTGCGCGAGGGCGAAACAGTGGCCCTGACCCTGACCGACGACGCGGGCGGCACCCACACCCTGCAGGCCCCGGTGGTGAAGCCCTGATGCCCCCAGCCTCACCGGCCACAGAAGCCCCAGGGCCGCCGGCCCCCGCCCCCCCGGCGCGGCCCTGGTACGTGTCGGCGGGACTGGCGCTGGCGGCGGTGGCGCTGCTGCTGGGGCTGGCCTGGGGCATGGCGCGGCTGCGCAGCCCCTACCCGTTTTACGGCACGGCGTACCCGGCGGGCACCCTGGCCGCGCCGTTCCGGGGCGTGGCGGTGCAGGGCGGGCAGGCGCGGCCCTTCGCGTTCACGCCGGGGCAGGGGGGACAGGCCACCGCCCTGTTTTTCGGCTTTACCCACTGCGCCAGCATCTGCCCGCTGAGCCTGTCGTACCTGAACAAGGCGCGCGCCGGCCTGCCCCCCGAGCTGCGGTCCAGGCTGCAGATTGTGCTGGTCAGCGTGGACCCGGCGCGCGACACCCCGGCGCGGCTGAACGAGTACGTGCGCTACTTCGGCACCGGCGCGGGCGTGCGCATTCCGGAGCCTGCCCTGGGCCGCGTGGCGCGGGCCTATGGCGTGGCCTACGAAAAGGCTGAGCTGCAGGGCGCGGCCTATCAGATCAACCACACCACGGCCACCTACCTCATTGACGCCCGGGGGCGACTGCGGGTGCTGTGGGACTACACGCAGCTGCCCCAGGTGGCGCGCGTGCAGGCCGACTTGCAACACGTGCTGGAGACCCCATGAGCCTGAACCCCACCCTGACTGACCTGCTGCTGCCCCGCCCGGACTGGACCCTGCTGCCCATGGTGCTGGTGGGGGCGGCCTACGCCGCCGGGTTCGTGCGTGCGCGCCGCAGCGGTGCGCCGTGGCCCGTCTGGCGCGCGGCGCTGTTCGCGCTGGGTCTGGTGGCCCTGGTGCTGACCACCCAGACCCGCGCCGCTGGCCTGACCCAGGGCAGCATGGCGCTGTACATGGGCCGCCTGATGGTGCTGGCTGAACTGGTGCCGCCGCTGCTGGTGCTGGGCCTGCCGCCGCTGAAGATCAGTCCCCGGTCCGGGCTGGGGCGCATGCTGGGGGTACTGCTGGACCCCTGGGTGGCGCTGGCGCTGTGGACGGCCGTGATCGTGTTCTGGAACGTGCCCGCCGGGTTTAACGCCAGCGTGGTGTCCAACACGGCGGCCAGCCTGCTGCCGGGGCTGTACCTGCTCACCAGCCTGCTGGTCTGGAGCGTGGTGCTGCGGCCCCTGCCCAGCGTGCAGCCGGCGGGCATGGGCTCGCGCGGGTGGTTCGGGCTGCTCTCGGCCCTGCCCATGATGGCGGTGGCCAGCGTGTGGCTGTACGCCCCAAAGGTGCTGTACACGCCCTACGTGAACGCCCTGTGCCTGTGGAACCTCACCCCGCTGCAAAACCAGCAGCTGTCAGGGTGGATCATGATGGTGGCGGGGCTGCCGGCCCTGGCGCTGGCGTTTGTGCAGCTGTTCGCGTGGCTGATTCGCCTGACGGAGGGGCAGGGGCTGCCGCCCGAAGCCCCGCGCTAGACGGCAGCTCCTGGCCCCCCCACCCAGCTCAGCGTAAAGACCGCCTGAAGGCGGCGCGGCGCCCACCCCCACGCCCTGGCCTGTAGCCTGTGGGGGCATGTATGACGTTCTGGTCGTTGGCGGGGGGCTTGCGGGCCTGACGGCGGCGCGCGCCCTGGACCGCGCCGGAAAGCGGGTGCGCGTGCTGGAAGCGGGGCCGCAGCTGGGCGGGCGCGTGCAGTCGCGCGTGGAGGACGGCTTCACGCTGGACGCGGGGTATCAGGTGCTGTTTCCGGCCTATCCGGCCGCGCGGCGCTGGCTGGACCTGGAGGCCCTGGACCTGGTGCCCCTGCCCCCGGCCGCCGTGATTCGCCGGGGCCCGCAGGCCGATGTGGTGGGCTGGCCGCCCGGCGACCCCGGCGCCCTGGGCGGCACCCTGCTGACCCGCGCCCTGAGCACCCGGGACAAGGCGCGCGTGCTGGCCCTGGCGCTGCGGCTGCGCAGCCCGGCCCCCTGGACCCTGCTGCGCGGCCCCGATGAACCCACGGAGGGCTATCTGCGGCGCTTCGGGTTCAGTGAGGGCGCGCTGGACCAGTTTTTCCGGCCATTTTTCGGGGGGATTTTTCTGCAGCGCGACCTGAGCACGAGCGCGCGGCTGTTTCGCTACTACTTCCGGATGCTCATGGACGGCGGCGCCGCGCTGCCAGCGGCAGGAATGGGCGCCGTTTCGGCCCAGCTGGCCCAGGACCTGAAGGTCACGCTGAACGTGCAGGTTCAGCACCTCGCGCCGCACGGGTCGTCGGTGACGGTCAGCACCAGCGCCGGCGAACTGGACGCCCGGCAGGTCATCGTGGCCACCGACCCCGACACAGCCGCCCGCCTGACCGGCGAGGACACGGCGCGCGGGCACCTGAGCGGCACTTACCTGCACTACGCCGCCCCCGCGCTGGTGGACCGCGAGCGGCGCCTGCTGCTGAACGCGGGTGGCGGCCTGATTCAGAACGCCCACTGGCTGTCTGCGGCCGTGCCCGGCCGCGCCCCGGAGGGCCAGCACCTGCTGACCGTGACGGTGCTGGGCCTGCCCGACCTGCCCGACGACGCCCTGGACCGGCAGGTGCGCGCCGAACTGGCGACGTGGTACGGCGAGGCGGCGGTCCGGTCGCTGCGCACGCTGCTGACCGAGCGCATTCACCACGCCCAGTATCCGCAGCCGCCGGAATATGCCGCCACGCTGGCCGGCCACGCCACCCGCCTGAGCGGCGTGCTGCTGGCCGGTGAGGTGACGGCCATGAGCAGCATTCAGGGGGCGATGGAAAGCGGCGAGAAGGCGGCGGCCATCGTGCTGGGCGATCCAGAGGGCATGAGCCGCCCCCGGGGCGCATGACCGCCCACCTGGACCACCTCGTGGTGGCCGCGCGCACCCTGGACGAGGGCCGCGCGTGGCTGGAAGGCCGCCTGCGCGTGACCGCCCAGCCCGGCGGTGAACACGCGCACTTTGGCACCCACAACGTCCTGCTGTCGCTGGGCCCGGACGCCTATCTGGAAGTGATTGCGGTGAATCCCCAGGCGCCGGCCCCCGGGCGCCCGCGCTGGTTCGGACTGGACAGCCCGGCGGTGCAGGCGCGGCTCTCGCACGGTCCGGCCCTGATTCACTGGGTGGCGGCGGTGCCCGACCTGCCCGCCGGGCCCGGGGTCCTGGCCCTGTCGCGCGGCGAGCACCGCTGGACCCTGACCGTGCCCGAGGACGGCAGCCTGCCGGGCGGCGGCGTGACGCCGTCCCAGATTCACTGGGACACCCCACCGCCCCCCACCCGCCTGCCGGACGCCGGGGTGCGGCTGGCCCATCTGCACCTGGGCACCCCCACCCCCGATGCGCTGCGCCGGCATCTGCGCGCCCTGTCCTTCCTGGGCGAGGTGGAGGTGTACCGCGCACCCCAGCCCGAACTGCGGGCGCTGCTGGACACGCCCCACGGGCCGGTGGAGCTGTAGCGGTCAGCGGGGCCAGGGAGGTGAGCCGGGCGCGGCGCGGGGTCGGCGCCGGTGCAGCAGCGCCGCCGCCACCAGCCCGCCCACGAAGCCGAATAGGTGCGCTTCCCACGACACGGCCGGGTTGGTGGGAAGCACGCCCCACAGAATGCTGCCGTACAGCACGAAAGCCGCCACCGCCACCCCGATGGCCAGCGGGGTGCGCTCCCACCAGCCCACGCCCAGCAGGTAGGCCAGTAGCCCGAACACCAGCGCGCTGGCGCCCAGATGTACACTGCCGCCCCGGCCCAGCAACCACACCAGCGCGCCCCCCACCACCACAATCACCAGCAGCGCCGCCAGAAAGCGCCAGGGCCCACGCAGCGCCCCCATAAAGCTCAGGGCGGCCAGCGGCACGGTGTTGGCCAGCAGGTGCCCGAACCCCGCGTGCAGAAAGGGCGCCGTCAGGATGTGCCACAGGGCGCCCGGCTCGCGCGGCTGAATGCCGTAGCGGTCCAGGTCGCCGCCAAACACGAATAGATCGGCCACCTCCTGGCCCCAGAGCCCGGCGATCAGCAGGGTGGTCAGGCCGGCGGCGGGAAGGACGCCGGAGCGGGAGGCCAGGGAGCGGGGGGGAGGGGGGCGCCGCATGGGTTCAGCATGACGGAAAAGGGGAGGGGGGGCGTCGCTCCTTGGGTGGAGGTGGGGGGGCAAGTGTGGTTTCTCTTGGGGCGGCGATGGCCTGGCCCGGGTTGCCTCACCCCCCCAGCCCCCCTGCCCCGGACTCGTAGAGCTGCGCAGCAGAGGGGCAGGGGGGAGCAGCGCTGCGCTAGGCAAGAGTTTTTACTGGCGTTGGCGGGTTCGCTCCGTTTGGTCACGTGTCCGGCCTCGACGCCATGCTCCGCTCCCGCGCAATGGCCCGCGCCCTTCGGGCACGACGGCCTCGTCTGGACCTGGGCGGTGTGGGGGCAAGAAGGCTTGGTGCGGCCTAGAAAGTTCTACTTGAAAGACCACAGTAGGCAAAGGCCAAAGCTGCCTTTCAAAAGGAGAACCTCGTGCTATAAGCGTCCCCACCCTTCGCCTTTACGGGGCCAGCAACGGAAGCCGTCGAACGTGGCCCCACCCATTCGGGGGCGGTCCCTCTGCGGGGCAGCTCTGCGAATCACTCATCTTGATTTGGTGACATAGGCTCACTTGCTCCTTGGCGCGCAGCGCGCGGGCGTGGGGCGATGGGCGGAGGTAGGCCACGGCGTACAACGCGGGGCGAAGCCGCGCCGCCCCGGACCGTCAGTCAACGTTGCCCAGTGCCAACGTTTGCTCCCCCCTGCCCCTCTGCTGCGCAGCTCTACGAGTCCGGGGTAGGGGGGCTGGGGGGGTGGGGCAATTCGGGGCTAACCAGTCACCCAACTCGCCCCCACGCTCACCCTCGCCCCTGCACCCACGCCACCACCCCCTCCACCGGCACCAGCACCACCTCCCCGCTGCGCCGCACCTTCACCTCTACCTGCCCCTGCGCCAGCCCCCGCCCCACCGTCACCCGGTACGGCAGCCCAATCAGGTCCGCGTCGGCAAACTTGACCCCGGCGCGCTCGGCCCGGTCGTCCAGCAACGTGTCTATTCCAGCCGAGCGCAGTTGCTTGTACAGCGCTTCGCCCGCCGCCCGCTGCGCGCCGTCCTGCATGTCCACCACCGCCAGATGCACCCGGTACGGGGCAATGGCTTCCGGCCACACCAGCCCGGCGGCGTCGCACAGCTGCTCGGCCACCGCCTGCGCCAGCCGCGTGACCCCAATGCCGTAACAGCCCATCTGGAACGGCTGTTCCCGGCCACTGGCCGCGGTGAACGTGGCGCCCATCGCCTGGGCGTAGCGCGTGCCCAGCTGAAACACATGCCCCACCTCTATGCCGCGCGCCGCGTGCAGAGGCTGGGTCCCGTCGTGCGCCGCAGCCTCGCCCGCGCGGGCCTGGCGCAGGTCCACGACCTCCGGCAGCGGGTACTGGCCCTCACCCCCGGGCGTTTGCCAGTTCGCCCCCGTCACGTGCCAGTCGGTTTCCCCTGCTCCGGTGGCAAAGTCGCGCAGCGCCGCGCCCGCCGGGTCGCACAGCCGCAAAAAGGCCGGCTGCAGGCCCCCGCGCCGGGCAATCACGTAGTCCGGCAGGTCCGGGGCCAGAAAGCCCAGCGGCAGGGGTTCGGCGGCCCAGGTGTCGGTCTGGGCCACCGCCAGCCCAATCAGGTCGCCCGCCACGCGCGCCTGCACCGCGTTCCACAGCTTGACCGGATTCACCGCATGGTCCCCGCGCAAACTGACCAGCACCGGGGTCAGGTGCCGCTCCCCGGCCTGCACGCTTACAGCGTCGTATAGCACGTTTTTCAGCATGTGGGCTGGGTCACAGCCCAGGGCCGCGCAGCCGCTCGCCACGGTCACGGTGCCCGGGGTGTGGTGCCGGGTGAGGGAGCCAAACGGGCTGGGCCGGGCCGCCTGGGCGCGCGAAGAGGCCCGCTCGGCGTTGGCAGCGTAGTGGCCGTCTTCGGTGTACAGCACCTCGTCCTCGCCCACCGCGCTCAGCACCATGAACTCGCGGCTCTCGGCCCCGCCGATGTTGCCGCTGTCGGCCTGCACCGCCCGCCACGCCACCCCCAGGCGGGTGAGGATGCGGCCGTAGGCAGCGCCCATGGCCTCAAAGTGCTCGCGCAGGCTGGCCTCGTCGGCGTGGAACGAGTAGGCGTCCTTCATGACAAATTCGCGGGTGCGCAGCAGCCCAAAACGTGGGCGCAACTCGTCGCGGAACTTGCGGCCAATCTGGTACACGCTGATCGGCAGGTCGCGGTAACTGTGGGCCAGGGCGCGCACCACGTCCAGCGCCACTTCCTCGTGGGTGGGGCCCAGGGCGTGCACCCGGCCGGCGCGGTCGGTCACGGTAAACATGACCCCCTCGGCCTGCGTGTAGGCGGCCCAGCGCCCGGACTCGTCCCACAGGTGCCGGGGCTGCAACACCGGCAGGCTCACCTCCTGCGACAGGCCGTCCAGTTCCTCGCGGATCAGGGCCTCAAGGTTGTGCATCACGCGGGTCATCAGCGGCAGGTGGGCGTACAGGCCGCTGCCCACCCGGCGCACGTACCCGGCGCGCAGCAGCAGACGAATGGCCGGGGTCTCGGCGCCCTCCGGCGCCTCGCGCCACGTGCGGAACAGGCTGGATTGAAGTTTCATGGGGGCTCTCCCTTCGGTAAAGCGCCGCTGTCCTGAGCCACAGGCATCAGGACGGTTCGGTGGTGGGTCTGACAGTGTGGGCCCCGCACGCGGCGAGGCCGGCCAGTTCAGCGGGCAGGCGTCAGACCCCGAAGGGTGGCGGGAGCACGGGCAGGCCCGCCCCCACGCGCAGGGTCCGCTGGGGAACCGCCGTGGGGGGATAACGCTGCTCGCTCATGGGGCCCAGGGTAGGGGAGGGGGGGCGGGAAGGTCAAGGGAGGGTGTGGACTGTGGGCTGTGGGGGAGAAACCCGGCAGTGTGGGCGTGAGCTGACAGGCACGAAAAAAGCCGGGGTGTAAACCCCCAGCTCTGTTTGCATTCATGCGGGTGAGCAGGGCGGTGGGCCCCACGTCCCGTCGTTCCTCCGCCCCACAGTCCACCACTGGCAACCCTTTTATACGGATTTCCGGGAATTGGAGGAACATCCGGCTCTTTCCCGGAAATCCGTATTTTTCCTTCTCTGCTCCGCAGCTTTTCGAGTCCCTCTGGTCGGAAAAATTCCGTAACACGTTGCGGAATTCTTCGGAATCCGTATTACACCTGCGTCCTGGCCTTCAGCGCCCCTTTCTGCTGCAGGTACTCCGCAATCTGCACGGCGTTCAGGGCGGCGCCCTTGAGCAGCTGGTCACCCGCCACGAACAGGTCAATGCCGCCGTCGAACACCAGCGACGGGCGAATGCGGCCCACCTCCACGTTGTACTTGCCGCTGGCGGTCAGGGGCATGGGATAGAGCTTCTCGGCGGGGGTGTCGCGCACTTCCACGCCCGCTGCCCCGGCCAGCAGCGCGCGCACCTCTTCAGGGGTGGCGGGCCGCTCCAGTTCCAGCGTGATCGCCTCGCTGTGGGTGCGCAGGGTGGGAATGCGCACCGCCGTGCAGGAGATCTTCAGCGACTCGTCCCCGATGATCTTGCGCGTTTCCCAGGCCACCTTCATCTCTTCTTTGGTGTAGCCGTTGTCCTGAAAGGCGTCAATGTGCGGAATCACGTTGAAGGGAATGGGGTGGGCAAAGACTTCGGCCCCGGCTTCCTGGCCGTGCAGCACCTTGTGGGTTTCCTGCAGCAGTTCGTCCATGCCCTTGGCGCCCGCGCCGCTGGTGGCCTGGTAGGTGCTGACAATCATGCGCCGCACGCCATACGCGCGGTGAATGGGCGCCACCGCCACCACGGCAATGGCGGTGGTGCAGTTGGGGTTGGCAATGATGCCCTTGTGGCTCAGGGCGGCCTCGCCGTTCACTTCCGGCACCACCAGCGGCACCTCCGGGTCGTAGCGGAAGGCGCTGGAATTGTCTATGACCACGGCGCCGCCCGCCACCCAGGCCGGGGCCTTTTCCTTGCTGATGCTGCCCCCCGCCGAGGCCAGAATCAGCTCGGCGTCAATGGCGCCTTCAGGGGTGACCTGCACCGTCAGGTCCTGGCCCCGAAACGGCAGCGTGCTGCCCGCGCTGCGCGGCGAGGCGAAGAGCAGCAGTTCGTCAAACTGCAGCGTGCTGCCCTCCAGCACCTTCAGAAGTTCGTGGCCCACCGCTCCGGTTGCTCCCACAATCGCTACGCGCATCTGCCCCTCCAGTAAAAAGGCCGCCCGGCGTGTCTCGCGCGGGCGGCTGTGCACGGCAGGCCCGCCCTTACGGGGTCATGGTCGCGCCGCGCTTCATGCGCTCAAGGGTAGGGGCTGGGGGGGTGGGGGTCAAGGGCGGCAGACAGACTGCCTGGGGGCCCCGCTACCGCTTCTTGCGCAGAAAGCTCAGCCAGCCGGCGCGTTCGGGGGCGCGGGACGGGGCAAAGTCCTCCATACGAATCTCGGCCTCGGGCAGCGGCGCGGCCTCCCAGCCGTAGGCGGTGGCCACCAGACCGCCAAAGCGGCCAGCGGCGTACAGGGCGTGGTCCCGTTCCTGCTCCTCGGTCACGGCGCGTGGGTCGGCCAGGGCCTGCAGCATGGCCTGCAGGCTCTCGTCGTCGCAGGCCCACTGGCCCTGGGTAAACACCGCTTCCTTGCCGTACACGCGAATCCTGGCCGACATCCTTCCCCCTGCGCGCCCAGGTCTGCCCCCGGGCCCCGTGTTGTGTGGTGCGGGCAGCATAGCGCAGCAGGAGCGTGGGTGAAGGGGGGTGACGGGGGCAGTCGGGTGGCTTCCAGCGGCGGGTCAGCGGCGGGCGGTGGACCGGCTGACCGGGAGCGCGCCTTCAAGAAGAATCCCGGGGGCCCGCTCAGCCGTGTGGGGGCCCCTCAGCAGTGCTGGCAAAGGGGAGCGGCAGGGCGCGCCCAAGCAAATTACGTGCCGTTCCCGCGCTTCCCCTCACCCGCCCCGGTTTTGTCTCCAAAGCGCCGCTCGGTCCCGGCCTGCAAGCGGCGCACGTTGTCGCGGTGCTGCCAGGCCAGCAGCAGGCTCAGACCCGTGATGACCACGCCCAGCCACAGAGGGCCAACCACGAAACACACGAAAGCGGCCGTCACGGCCCCCAGAATGCTGCCCAGCGACACGAAGCGGGTCAGCCACACGCTCAGCACGAACAGCAGGGCGGCCCCCAGGCCCGCCACCGGCAGCAGCGCGGCCATGGTGCCAAACGAGGTGGCCACGCCCTTGCCGCCCCGGAAGCCCAGAAAGGGGCTGAAATTGTGCCCCAGCACGGCGGCCACCCCGCAGGCGGCCATCACCGGCTGGCCCAGATTCAGCCCGGCGGCCACGCCCACCGCCAGCGCACCTTTCAGGATGTCAAAGGCCGCCACCGCCAGCGCCGGGCCGTTGCCCAGGGCGCGCTGCACGTTGGTGGCGCCGCTGTTGCCGCTGCCCACCGTGCGGATATCCACCCCACGGGCGCGCGCCACCCAGGCCGCCGCCGGAATGGCCCCCAGCAGGTAGGAAAGAAAAACCGTCAGGACGGCAAGCAGGCTCACGGGCGCATGATAGGGGATGGGCCCAGTTTGGACTGACTTCACACAGAGGCGCCGCGCCGCGCCGGCTTGCCGCCCGGCGTGCCAGTTGCGCCTGCATTGATTTTCTGCCCCCGACCCGCTAGGCTGCTGTGCGCTGGAACGGTGTCCGAGTGGTTGAAGGAGCACGCCTGGAAAGCGTGTATAGGTGCAAGCTTATCGAGGGTTCGAATCCCTCCCGTTCCGCCACAGCGGCGCCCCCTCCGGGGGCGTTTGTTCGTTAGGGGGGTGGCTGGCGGCCAGCGGCAGCGGGGCGTACACTGGCCGCACCCACCATGACCCGGCCCGCGCCCCCCACGGATGATGCCTCTGGGCTGCTGGGCGCCCTGCTGGACGAGGCCGAGGAGCTGCGCAACGTGCGGCCTGAACTGGCCTACGCCCTGGCGCAGCGCGTCCTGGGCCGCCTGGATGAGGGCCTGGGCAGCCCTACCGCTGCGCGCGCCCTGTTTCTGATGGGCGTGGCGCAGTACGAACACAAGGAACCCCACCGGGCGCTGCGCCTGCTGAACACCGCCGCTGCCCAGGCCCAGCGCCTGGGCAGCGAGGCGCTGGAGGTGCGCGCCCTGAACGCCGTGGCCCTGGTGCTGACCGATCTGGGCGATTTTGGGCGCGCGGTGGGGCTGCACCTGAGCAACCTGGAGCGCACCCGCACCCGGGGCGACGCGCCGGGGCAGCTGCGGGCGCTGGTGAACCTGAGTGCGCTGCACGCCGACGCCTTTGAGCGCGACCTCGCGCTGCGCTACGCCCGCGAGGCGGTGGCGCTGGCCCAGAAGACCGGCCTGCCGGAATTCGAGGTGCAGGCCCAGAACGCCCTGGGCGTGGTGCACAGCCGCGCCGGGCAGCACCCGGCGGCGCTGACGGTCTTTGAGCGCGCGCTGCTGCAGGTGCGCCGCCACGGCCTGTATGCCTTTGAAGCGCTGGTGCTGGGCGGGCTGTTTGGCAGCCTGTGCGCCCTGTCGCGCCCGGCCGAGGTGCTGGCCCGCGCCCGCGAGCTGGACCTGAAGGTGCACCCCGCCTTACCGGTGCTGGCGCAGTTTCGCCTGAACCTCGCGCTGGGGCGCGCCCACGCCGCCTGTGGAGCCCCGGACGCCGCCGATCCCTTTGTGGGTGCGGCCCTGACCCTGGCCCAGGGGGCCAGCTTGACGCGCGAGGCCGCCGAGGCGCACGCGGCCCTGGCCGAGGTGCGCCGCGCCCAGGGCCAGCTGGACGTCGCCCTGGCGCACCTGGAAGCGGCCCGCACCCTGGACCGCGCGCAGCTGGACGCCGCCGGCGAGCAGCGCGCGCAGCTGCTCAAGGCGCAACTGGCTGCCGAGCGCGAGCGCGCCCGCACCCGTGAGTTGCAGGCGGTGCAGGTGGCCCTGCGCCACCAGGCGGTGCATGATCCGCTGACCGGCCTGGCCAACCGCGCGGGGCTGCAGGCCCGCCTGAACGCGCTGCTGGCGGCCCGGCAGCCCTTTGGCCTGCTGTTTACCGATCTGGACGAGTTCAAGCGCGTGAACGACACCCTGGGCCACGACGCGGGCGACACCCTGCTGCGGCAGGTGGCCGGACGGTTGCAGGCGCTGGTGGGCGAGGACGCGGCGCGCTTTGGCGGCGACGAGTTCATTGTGCTGTTTCCCCTGGGGACCGAGGGGGCCGGGCTGTGGGAGCGCGCCCAGCGGGTGCTGACCGAACTGGGCGCGCCGCTGTGGCTGGACGGGCGCGCCATGACCCTGCGCGTCTCGGGCGGGCTGGTGGCCTACCCCACCGACGGCGACGACGCCTCCACGCTGCTGCGCCGCGCCGACACTGCCATGTATGTGGCCAAGCGCACCCAGCGCCATCTGGTGCGCTACCAGCCTGCCTTCGAGCGCGAAGTGACCGAGCGGCTGGACCTGGATCAGGCGCTGCGCCGCGCGCTGGCCCGCCAGGAATTCCGGGTGGCCTACCAGCCGGTGTGCGACCTGAAAACGGGCCTGCCGGTGGGTGCCGAGGCCCTGGTGCGCTGGGAGCGGCCCGGGGTGGGGCTGGTCAGCCCGGCGCAGTTTATCGGCGTGGCCGAGGACAACGGCCTGATTCGCCCGCTGGGCGAGTGGGTGCTGCGCGAGGCATGCCGGCAGGCGGGGCTGTGGCGCGCGTCGGGGCTGGGGCTGCTGTCGGTGGCGGTGAATGTCTCGCCAGTGCAACTGGCCGACCCTGGATTTACCGGCGCCGTGGAAGCGGCGCTGACCGACTTTGCCCTGCCGCCGCGCGCCCTGAGCCTGGAGGTGACCGAGCAGGTGGCGGTGACTGACTTGCGCGAGGCCGGGCAGCGCCTCTCCGCGCTGCGGGGCCTGGGTGTGCGCATCAGCCTGGACGACTTTGGCACCGGGCAGAGCAGCCTGGCGGTGCTGCGCCACCTGCCCATCGACACGTTGAAGCTGGACCAGTCATTCGTGCGTGACGTGCCCGGCGAGCCTGCCGCCCAGGCGGTGATTTCGGCGCTGCTGACTTTAACGGCTGGGCTGGGGCTGCATGTGGTGGCCGAGGGCGTGGAGACCCAGGCGCACCGCGAGGCCCTGCTGGGCCTGGGGGGCGGCGCGGCCCAGGGCTACGCCTTTTCCCCGCCCCTGCCCCCCGACGCTTTTCAGCGCTGGTGGCTGGCGCAGATGGACTGAGGGGCACGGCGACCCCACCGTTGGCCACAACGGTTCAGGCCGAGCCGTGCGCGAAGGCACAACACGGCTTGGGCGTGCAAGGCCGTGGCCCGTGGTGCGGACCAGGGCCACAGCCTGCGGCGTGGTTGCCTCCCCACTGGGCGCACAAAAAGAACAGAATTTTGGACTGCGGGCTCTAGGCAGGGGGGCGGCGGGTCGGGTAGCCTGACGCCTGCAACCCACAATCCACGCCCGGGCCGGCCCCCTGTTGCTGGCCACCTCGCCGCTGTGACCGGAGGTTTTCATGCCTGTTCGTCCTGTCCGTTTTGCCCATGCCCTGCTGCTGTGCGGCCTGCTGGCGGCCTGCGCGCCTCAACCGGCTCCGTCCGTGCAGACCAGCGCCATTCCGGGTGGCTTCAGTGAAGCGCTGCTGGCCCTCAGTCCGGCAGCCACCCCGGGGCTGGTGGCCCAGGCGGCCGCCTGCCCCACGCAGGTGGCCCTGCCCTTCGGGGCCTCGGGGCTGGATACGGGCGTGTACTGGTATTCCAGGGCCGAAACGGGGGCGCCCGGCGGCGTGGGCTGCAAGGCGCGCGGCGACGGCGCTGGCATTGCCGGCTACTACGACCCGGCCCGCCCGGTGCTGATCTTTGTGCACGGCTGGCAAGACGGCAACACGAGGGCCGGCAAGCGCGACTCGTTCTATTTCAGCGAGGCCAACCAGAGCGTGGCCGACGCCTGGATTGCGGCGGGCTGGAACGTGGGCCTGTTTCACTGGACCCAGCTGGCCGACGACGAGGGCACCGGCGGCGTGCCCTACCACGCCCAGGCCAAGATCTGGACCGCCGGCTACACCTACCGCGACGCCCTGGGCCGCACCCAGGACATCCGCATGCGCTACCGCCGCCCAGACGGCACCTATACGCAGGTGGGCACGCCCACAGTCAGCGCGGGCGCGCTGTTTTACACCGCCTACAAGAGCGCCCTGTCCGCCTGGACCTACAGCGGCCCGGAGCGCGTGCGGGTCATGGGCCACTCACTGGGCGCCCAGATGGCCCTGGCCCTGGCCGAACAGGCGTACGCCGACCCCGGCCTGAGCGCCGCCAGACGCCCGGGGCGCCTGGTTCTGGCCGATCCCTACTGGTCGCCGGCCAGCCCCGGCTCGGGCCACACCTACAGCTTCCTGAGCCCCGACGCCACCCCGGCCGCCCGCAGCGCCCGCATTGCCCAGAGCCTGAAGCAAAGTGGCGCGGCGGTGGAATGGATCAAATCCAGTCGCCTGCTGGACCTGGGGGGCGACAACAACCTGAACATGGCCAAGTTCATCAGCCGCACCGAGATCTTCCCCGAGTACATTTTCGACCTGAACCCGGCCAGCGGTCTGGCGCGCAAGCACGGCGTGGCCCCGCGCTGGTACATGTGGACCCGGTCCTTTGCCCCGAACGGTGCCGTGAGCGCCGCCAATACCCTCACGGGGGCCGTGAGCCGCATGAACAGTGGCGTGCGTTACGACCAGCAGGGCGGGCGCAGCACCGTGAGTCCGGGCGACGACACGTTTGTGAGCGGGCCCAATCCGTAAGGGAAGGGTGTGGGACGTGGGGTGTGGAATGCAGGAAAAGACGGGGTGGGTGGTGGTAAGGCCGCTGCGCAGAAGGTCAAGGAGGGGGGCCGGATAGAGCTCCCCTCCTACAACCTACAGCCCACACCCTACGTCCCCCTCACCCTCCCCGCGCTCACCAGCAGCAGGCCCGGGAGCGCGGCGCAGATCAGGGCCAGGGTGGGGAAGCCAGAGGTCGCAATGACCACACCGCCCAGCAGGGTGCCGGTGCCGGCTGCCACATAGCCCAGGCCGTCGGTCACGCCCTGGGCAGCGGGAAAGCGGGTCAGGGCCTTGCTGCCGCTCACGAAGGCGAGGTTCCAGCCCAGCCCCAGCAGAAACAGGCTGAGGGTCAGCCAGACGGTGCCGGGCAGCGGCGCGGTGAGGGCCGCCGCCGCCAGCAGCGCCGCGCCGCCCACGTAGCCAAAGCGCAGCCCCAGGCGGTCAATCAGGGGGCCGGTGAGCCAGCCAAAGCCGAACATGCCCAGGATGTGCCCGCTGATCAGCGCGGCCACCCCGGCGTGTTCCATGCCCATGTGGTGGGCGCGCAGCGGGGTCAGGCTCATCAGGGTGACCATCAGGCCCTGCGCGGTGGCCAGAGCCAGCGCCGTGGATTTCACGCCGGAAATGGCAAAGGCCGCGCGTAGCCCCAGCCGCGTTCCCGGGGCCTGGGCCGGGGCGCGCAGGGGGCGCCACGCCCGCAGCAGCAGCGCCGCCATGCCCAGCAGGGCGCCCGCCACCAGCCAGCCGGCCACCTCGGCGCTGGTGTTCAGGGCCGCGCCCAGCGCCTCAATGGGCCGGGCCGCCCCGGTAATCACAAACGAGCCGGCCACGCTCATGAGCATCAGGGCGCCCAGGGCGGTGCCCCGGCGGGCATCGGGCACGCTTTCAGCCGCCGCGTACCGGGCCTGCTGATAGCCGCCCTGCGCCGCGCCCATCAGGCCCGCGCCCAGCAGAAACAGCGGCAGGTGCCCGGCGCGCGCCCCGAAAAATCCGGTCAGGGCCCCCACAGTGCCCAGGGCAAAGGCCGCGCTCAGCCCGCTGCGCCGGCCCCGGCGCAGCATCCAGGCCCCAAAGAACCCGGCCGACAGCGCGGCGCACGCACTGATCAGGGTGGCGGGCAACCCGGCCAGCTCTTCAACGCCCAGCTCGCTCATGATCAGGCTGGAGAGCACCGTACTGACTGTGGTGGCGCCGGTGGCCAGGGCCTGGGCGGCGTACAGCGGGGCCAGCCGCCCGGCTTCCAGGGGTGGGGCGTTCAGGGCAGCGTCACTCATGGGCGGGGGCGCCCAGACGGCCAGGGCTGGGCAGACCCACCATGCCGCCCCTCAGGCCCATGTGTGCCGCGGGTGCGGGGCCTGCCTCACGCCTCGCCCTGGGCCTGCCAGCGGGCCTGCACCGCGCCGCGCAGGTACGCGGCGGCGTCCTGGGTGCTGGCGCCGGGGGTAAAGACGCGCCCCACGCCCAGTTCCTGAAGCTGCGGCAGGTCCTGGTCTGGAATGATGCCGCCCCCGAACACGATGATGTCGTCGGCCCCGCGCTCGCGCAGCAGGCCCATCACCTCGCGGAAATAGTGCATGTGGGCCCCGGACAGCACCGACAGGCCAATGGCGTCCACGTCCTCCTGCAGGGCGGCGTTCACGATCATCTCGGCGGTCTGGCGCAGACCGGTGTAAATCACTTCCATGCCGGCGTCGCGCAGGGCGCGGGCCACCACCTTGGCGCCCCGGTCATGGCCATCCATGCCCGGCTTGGCAATCAGTACCCGAATGCGGCGGTCTTCCATAATGTCCTCCTGAACACGCCGGAACAGCCGGCGGGGGTGTCAATGCTGAACAGCCCTGGCGCGGGCCTAACGGGCGTTTGCCGCATTCTACGTGCTGAGAGGCGCTTCGGGCGCGCCGGCGTCCAGGCCCCGCCGCCTGAACGGAATGCAGGGGGACGCACATTCAGAAGGGCGGCCGTCTGGGCCCCCACCTCAGAGAAGAGTCTGTGTGTCCGCTTCATGTCCGGAGGGGGGAACGTGCTCGCTCTGCTGCGCCGCTTTGCCTGTCTGCTCGGCTTGAACCGCTGTTGCGCCGGGTGGGGTCGGCGGTGAAGTCATCACACGGTCATCAGTTTCGCGGTGTACAACCCTCTCATGAATGCCCTGCTCACCAGTCTGACCCTGGCCGCCCTGGCGGCGCCTGCCGCCGCGTCTCCGGTGGGCACCACCTGGACCCTGCAGAGCGTGCAGCTGCCCGGGCGCGCGCCGGTGACCCCTGGCCCGGCCCTGGCCCGCCCCACCCTGCGGCTGGACGCCAGCGGGGGCGCGCTGAAGGTGAGCGGGTCCACCGGCTGCAGCCCGCTGACCGGCAGCGGCACCCTGAACGGGCAGGCCCTGCTGCTGCGCGGTCTGTCGGGGGGAAGCAGCATGAATTGCCCTGACGCGGCCCTGAGCCTGCGCGAGGATTATCTGGCGCTTCTGGCGCGCACCACCCGCTTTGAGCACAGAGGCGGCACCCTGACCCTGGTGGCCGGCGCTGGCCGCCTGACCTTCACCACAGGAGGCGCTGTGAACACCCCGTCTTCACCGGCCAGTTCGTCGCCGCTGGCTGCCCTGGACGGCACCTACGTGGCGCGCGGCCTGAAACTGGGCGCCCAGGACCTGCCCCTGCGCGGCGTGCTGAGCCTGACGGTGAAGGGCCCCGCCCTGAACCTGAGCGGCGTGGTGGGCTGCAACACCCTGCGCGCCCCGGGCACCCGGCTGGCCAGCGGCACGTTTCAGTTCATGCCGGTGGGCGGCACCCGGCTGCTG
Organism: Deinococcus arcticus; assembly: GCF_003028415.1. Lineage (NCBI taxonomy): Bacteria > Thermotogati > Deinococcota > Deinococci > Deinococcales > Deinococcaceae > Deinococcus > Deinococcus arcticus. The sequence goes on along the minus strand of NZ_PYSV01000009.1, from coordinate 27,016 downwards.
TGCCCGGCGCCCCAGGCCCAGACCGAGGCGGCCCTGAGCAGCGTGCTGCGTGGCCCCCTGACCCCGGCCCTGAGCGGCACCACCCTGACCCTGACCGGCAAGGCGGGGGTGCTGACCCTGACGCGAATCAGCCCCGCTGCGGGAACGCCGGGCCCGGTCACCCCGCCGGTGGCCGCCCTGCCGCTGGGCACCTACCGCCTGAAGAGCATGAACGGGCAGGCCGCGCCCCAGACCACGCGCCCGGTGGTCCTGATCTTCGAGAATGGCCGGGTGGGCGGGGTGGACGGTTGCAACTCGTTCGGCGCTGCGGCCTCGCTTTCCGCTGATCGCCTGACCGTGAAGGGCGGAGTGACCAGCACCCGCATGCTGTGCCCCGACGACCAGACCGTACCGCTGATCGCGCTGCTGGAAGGCAATCCTGGCCTGAAGGTGGCCGGCAAGACGCTGACCCTGCAGGCCGACGATCAGATCTGGGTGTTCGAGCAGAACTGAAACCAAGGACGGGGGGTGGGCACGCACAGGCCCACCCCCTGTTCCTGCCCTCACGCGGCTTAGCGCGCGGCGCGCTCGATCCGGGTCACCACCCGCTCGCGCCCCAGGGTGGCCAGCAATTCCGGCAGGTCGGGGCTTTCCAGGGTGCCGGCCACTGCCGCGCGCACCGGGGGCATCACCTTGCCCAGCTTCAGGCCCTGTTCCTCGGCGTAGGCGGTGAAGGCCGCCTTGATGCTGGCGGCGTCGAAAGTGGGGAGGTTCTTCAACCGGGCGGCCAGATCGGGCAGCGCGGCGCGCCCGGCCTCAATGGCGGCCTGGGCCTTTTCGGTCACCGGGTAGTCCTCCTGCCAGAAGTAGGGGGTCTTGTCCAGAAATTCGCTGAAGACCTCCATACGCGGGGTCATCAGGCGGGTCACGGCGCGGAAGTAATCGTCTTCGGGCAGCTCTACCTTCTGCCCGGCCAGATAGGCGTGCAGGCGCCGGGCCACCTCGCCTTCTTCCAGCACCTCGCGCAGATACTTGCCGTTGTACCAGCGCAGCTTGTCCAGGCTGAAGACCGGGCCGCCCAGCGTCACGTCTTCCAGGCGGAAGACGCGCTGGAACTCGGCCAGATCGAACACTTCCAGGCCGTCCGGGTGGGTCCAGCCCATGGTCGCCAGGAAATTCAGCATCGCCTCGGGCAAAAAGCCCTGCGCCTGATACCACTCCACGCTGGTGGGATTCTTGCGCTTGCTGATCTTGGACTTGTCGGCGTTGCGCAGCAGGGGCATGTGCGCCCACACGGGTTCATTCCAGCCAAACGCCCGGTACAACAGCACGTGAATGGGCGTGGAGGTGATCCATTCCTCGGCGCGCACCACATGGGTCACGCCCATCAGGCGGTCGTCCACCACGTTCGCCAGGTGATAGGTGGGAAAGCCGTCAGCCTTGAGCAGCACCTTGTCGTCAATCTCGCGGTTCTGAAACTGGATGGGAGCGCGCAGCAGGTCATTCACGACCGTCTCGCCCTCGCGCGGCACCTTCAGGCGAATCACGGCGGCCTCGCCGGCGTCTGCGCGGGCCTGCGCCGCTGCTGGGTCCAGGTCGCGGCTGGGCACGGCGATCACGTGGCCCGCCGCCTGGGCGGCCTCGCGCAGGGTCGTCAGCTCCTCGGGCGTCTCGAAGGCGTAGTAGGCGTGCCCGCTCTGCACCAGCCCCCGGGCGTAGTCGCCGTACAGGTCAAACCGCTCGGACTGGCGGTAGGGCCCGTTCTCCCCGCCCTGCAATGGGCTCTCGTCAGGGGTCAGGCCCAGCCACTGCATCATCTGAAAAATGCGCTGCTCGCTGCTGGCCACGTAGCGGCCCCGGTCGGTGTCCTCGATGCGCAGAATGAATTTGCCGCCGCCCTGGCGCGCCAGGGTGTGGTTGAACAGGCCGATGTAGGCGGTCCCCACATGGGGGTCACCCGTGGGGCTGGGGGCAATGCGGGTCACGACAGACATGGGGCACAGGATACGTGGGCGCCTGCGGGGGCCGCTATCCTCGCTCCCATGCTGCGCGAAGTCACCGACCGCTTTTTTGGGTATTACCCCGGCACCGTGGCGCTGGTCACGGCCGCGCACGGCAACACCCGCAACGTCATGGCGGCGGGCTGGCACACCGCCCTCAGCGCCCAGCCGCCCTTGTACGGGGTGGCGGTGGGCCAGGGGCGCGCCACCCATCTACTGATTCTGGGCAGTGGCAGCTTCGGCGTCAATTTCCTGCCCCTGGCGCGGGCCGGGGCGGTGCAGGGCAGCGGCACCTACAGCCTGCACGGCGGCCACGACAAGCACGCCCTGCTGGCGCTGCCCACCCTGGACACGCAGCCGCTGGCCCTGCAGGGCGCCTACCTGCACTACACCTGCCGCGTGACCCAGGTGCTGCCCACCGGCGACCACGACCTGATCGTGGGCGAGGTGCAGGCCGTGCACTACGACCCGGATGCCTACGACGCCCAGGGGCTGCTGATCGCCCCGCCCGCCATCTACCTGGGCCGCAGCGTGTACACCACCACCGCCCAGGACCGCGTGACGCATGGCCCATGAGGTGGCCCTGTGGGCCCAGGACGGCCGGCGGGTGTGGCGCGAACCCGGGGGCGGCTGGCTCTCGGTGCCCCTGGCGCCCGATCAGCCCCTGGACGCGGCGCTGACGGCGGCGCTGGGGCCAGTATGGGTGCTGCATGACGGCGGGCACCTGTTTGGGCAGGCTGGACTGATTCACGTTCAGGCCCTGACCGGCCGGGCGCCGCCCGGGCAGGGCCACTGGAGTGAGGCCCTGCCGCCCCCATTCCCGCCGCCCGGCCCTGGCAGGGCCCTGGCTGGCCGGTGCAGGTGACCGGGCTGGCCGACGACCTGCTGCGCGGCGCGGGCCTGTGCCGCCAGGGCCCGCTGCGGCTGCACTTCGCCACGGACCTGACCGCCACCCATACCCTGCACACCAGTCAGGGCCCGGCGTGGCTGAAGGTGAGTGACACTGGCCAGGAAGCGCGTCTGACCCGGCACCTGGCCGCGCAGCACCCGACCCTGGTACCCCCGCTGCTGGGGGCCGATCCGCAGCGCGGCGCCCTGCTGACCGGTGACGGCGGCACGTTGCTGGACGGGGTGGGTGACCTGGGCGCCTGGACCGGGGCGCTGGAACGGTTGGCCCGATTTCAGTGCGCAACCGATGCGGCGGCTCTGGCCGCGCACGGAGCGCCCGCGCTGCCCCTGGCCCAGATGACCGAACGGGTGGACGCCCTGCTGGGGGACCTCGCGGCGCTGCGCGGCTGGGGGCTGTCGGCCCAGGAGGTGACCACGCTCCAGGCCGCCCGGGCCCAGATTCGCGCCGCCTTTCTTGACTTGCACCAGCACGGCTTACCCGATTTGCCGGCGCACGGCGACGCGCATCCTCGCAACGTCCTGCACAGCGCGGCGCGCGGGCCGGTGTGGTTTGACTGGAGTGAAGCGGCCAGCGCCGCGCACCCCTTCATGGACGCGGGGTGGTTTCTGGCCTTCGCCCTGCACCCCAGCCGCGCCGGCTTGCCGGTCTGGCAGGCACACGACGCGGCGGACCGGATGGCGGGCACCTACCTGCACGCCCTGGGCGCCCCGGACGCCGCGCCGCTGCTGCACCGCGCGCTGCCGCTGGCCCTGCTGCACCGCGCGGCGGTGTACGACGTGGCCTTTCGGAACTGGCAGGGCACCGTGCCAGGGGTGCGGCCCAACTACGTGCCGTATTAAGTCCCTCGCTGTTGATCTTCAGATCAACCGAGCGGAGCGAGAAGCGAACACAGTGCCTCGCCCCGGGAATGGAAACGTTTCTGCGCCCTTCTGAAACGTTGCAATGAGAGGGGCGAGGCACTTGGCTGCGGCTGGCTGCCCGGGCGCTGGGGCGCCTGACCTGACCGGAGGCCGCTGGCCGCAGTCCGGCTCTTTCGTTCCCTTGCCCAGGCCCCCCAGTGGGCGGGGCTGCGCCTGTGTAATGAACCTCACGTTGGCCGACCGCGCACTGACGCCCCAGCTCCATCCTGCGCCCATGACGTTCCGACGCCTTGGTCTGACCCTGCTGACTCTCTGTGCGCCGCCGGCGGTGGCCGTGTCCGTGGGCATTGGCGGTGAAATCCGCAATCCCCAGGCGCTGGCCCGCGTGGGCGGGCAGGACGTGCGCATTCTGCTCACCAACCTCAGCGAGGGCTGGCTGCTGGGCGCCGGGCCGGTGTCCGGGGCGCGCTTCAATATCGCCATTCCCGAAGCCTTCAAGCCCCCCGTGCGTCCGCTGGACCTGTGTGCCGGGGTGCGGGTCAGCCCGGGCGGCGCGCGCACCTACACGGCCGAGACGCTGCTGGCTTACCACGCCCCCAGCGGCAGCCTGGCAACCATCATTCAGGCGGATCATCCCACCACCCCCACCCGGCGCGGGCAGTGGATGTACAGCGACCGCACCGTGACCATCAAGGGGCGCTGCGCGGGCCTGAACACCTACTACAACCTCACGCTGCGCCAGGGCTGGACCGGGGTGATGACGGTTTCGCGCGAAGGCCGCTTTGAGGTCACGAACGCGGCGGCCCGCCTGCCCTACTGGGTACAGCCGGTGATGACCCGCGCCGCCCGCGCCACCTTTCCGGCCCTGTTCAGCGGCCAGCGCAGCGCCTTCAACGTTCGCTGAGCTCGGGCGCCCCCCCGGCGGCGACCGGTCTGGCCGCGTCCCGGCCCCGGGGCACATCACGCACGCCCCGGCGCCCAAATGAATGGGCCAGGTCACGCTCGGGCAGGCGCAGGGCGGTGGGGCGGCCGTGGGGACAGGCCCAGGGCTGCTGGCAGGCCGACAGCGCCTGAAGCACCGCCGCGCCGCGCGCGTGGTCCAGCATGCCCGCCTTCAGGGCCGGCGCGCAGGCCAGCCGGGCCAGCACCTCCCGCTGGGGGTCGGGGCCGGTGCCCAGGGCCGCTTCCACAATCTGTTCGTGCAGCCGGGGCACACCCAGGGCCGCCAGGGCGGCGGGCAGGGTGCGCAGCCGCGCCAGCCCGGCGCCAAAATCCTCGATGGTCAGGCCCCACGCCTGCAGTTCGGGGGCGCGTTCCTGCAGCCGGGCCCGCTGTTCCGGGGTCAGGTGCAGCAGTTCAGGCTCGGGCAGGTCCAGGGGTGGGGCGGCGTTCAGGGTGCGCCGCAGGTCCTCGTACAGCGCGCGTTCGTGGGCGGCGTGGGCGTCCACGATCCACAGGTCGCCCTCGCCCTGGGCCAGCAGATACAGGTCCTGATACACGCCCAGCAGGGTCAGCGCCGGAAAGTGCTCGTGGGTGGGCGGGGGCGGCGCAGCGGCGGGCGACAGCGGCGCCGGGGCGGCGCGCGCCAGCGGGTGGCGGCTCAGGGCGCCCTGCACCGCCGCGCGCACCGCCGCCGCCACACCCCCCAGGTCGGCCAGGGCCACCACCTGCTTGGCCGGGTGCACGTTGGGGTTGTGTTCGTCGGGGCCCACCGTCAGGTCCAGCACACACAGGGGCGCGGCGCCGGCAGGCAGCAGTTCGCCGTAGCCCTCGATGACCGCGCGTTCCAGTTCCGGTGGGGCCTGCACGGGGCGGCCATTCACGCTGAAGTGCATGCGGTCGCGCCGGGGCCGCGTGAGTTCGGGGCGCGACACCACGCCGCGCACACCTGCCTGCGCCACCGCCAGCACCCGGTTGGCGTTCAGGGGCCCGTATACGCTGGCCACCGCGCCCCGGTGATCGGCCGGCGCGTGCGTCAGGCGCACCTCGCCGTCCACGCACAGGCGCCAGTGCAGCCCCGGCCAGTGCAGCACGTAGCGCCCCAGCAGGGCGGTGACCTCGCGGGCCTCGGTGGCGGGGGGCGCCTGGGTGCGCAGCCGGGCCGGCAGCCGCGCAAAGAGGCGCCGCACCGTCACCGTCGTGCCCGCCGGGGCGGAGGTCCGCCCCACCTGCACCTCGTCGCCGCAGGCCAGCAGTTCACAGGCGCCCACCTGAGCGGCCGGGCGCGTGACCAGCTGCAACTCGCCCGCCTGCGCCGCCGCCCACAGCGCCTCGCCCCGGAAGCCCAGGGTGGTCACGTGCAGCGCGGCGCCCGTGTCGGGGGCCAGCTTGCTGGTGGCGTGTCTCAGCGGGGCCAGCTCCACGAAGGCGGCTGGAATGCCGCCGCCGTTGTCACGCACCTGCACCAGGGTCAGGCCGCCGCCGTCCAGGTCCACCTCAATGCGGGTGGCGCCCGCGTCCAGCGCGTTGTCCACCAGTTCGCGCACCACGTCCAGCGGGCGTGAAACCACTTCGCCCGCCGCGATCAGACGGGCGACGTGTTCGGGCAGCACGTGAATGGCAGGGGGGGTCATGAACGCCGTCAGGGTAGCGGGTCTGGGGCGGGCCGTTGCTGCCCTGGGTTCCAGTCGGGGCCCCTGCTCCGCCAGCCGCCGGGCCCCCTGTCACGTTGCCGTCAGAGCGCGCCGCCTACGCTGCGGGCCATGACCGGCGGAATGGGCATAGAGGTGCAGGGGTATACCAAGCGCTACGGACGGCACGAAGCGGTCAGGAATCTCAGTTTCGCGGTGGCGCCGGGGCAGGTGTTCGGCCTGCTGGGCAGCAACGGCGCCGGCAAGACCACCACCATCCGCGCCCTGGTGGGCCTGACCCGCCCCAGCAGCGGCACCGTGCAGGTGGCAGGCTTCGATGTCTGGAAGGAGCCGCTGCGCGCCAAGGCGGCGTTCGGGTACATCCCGGACCGCCCCTACCTGTACGGCAAGCTCAGCGCCCGGGAACTGCTGCGCTTCGTGGGCCAGCTCTACCGTGTGCCCGGCGCCGACGCGGCCACCGACCACTGGCTGGACTTCTTCCGCCTGACGGACTTTGGCAACGAACCCGTCGAAACCTATTCCCACGGCATGCGCCAGAAGGTGGCGATCATTGCCGCCCTGCTGCCTGACCCCCCGGTGCTGATTGTGGACGAGCCGATGGTGGGCCTGGACCCCCACGCCGCGCGGCAGGTGCGCGGGCTGTTCCGTGAACACGCCGACCGGGGCCGCACGGTGCTGCTCACCACCCACTCGCTGCCGCTGGCCGAGGCGGTGTGTGACCGGCTGGTGGTGCTGGACCGGGGCCGGGTGCTGGGCCAGGGCACCATGGACGACCTGCGCGCCCGCACCGGCACCGAGGCCGGCGGCGTTCACGGCGACAGCCTGGAGCGCATTTTCTTTCGCCTGCTGGAAGAGGAGCAGGCCGGGCGGGCAGCCCAGGCCCCGGCATGAGCGCGCGGGCGGCGCGGACCCCCAGCCTGTGGGCCCTGAAGGGACTGGCCCTGCGGCGCACCCTGCAGCGCGGGCCCCGCTGGGGGTACGCCCTGGTGGCGGCGCTGGCCCTGGTCCTGCTGAGCGCCGAGGTCTACGGCACCTGGCGGGCCCTGAGCTTTCTGGCGCGCTTTGGCGACATTGGCCTGAATGTGTTTGCGCGCGTGCTCGAAATTGGCCTGATCACCCTGTCCAGCGGCGTGACCTTCAGCGCCACCACGGCCGCCATCTCCACGCTGTATCTCAGTGACGACCTGAATTTTCTGCTGGCACAGCCCCTGTCGGCGGTGCGGGTGTTTGCCCTGAAAGTCACCGAAACGTTCCTGAATGCCGCGCTGGTGCCCCTGGCGCTGACCCTGCCGCTGCTGCTGACAGTGGCGGTCTTTTTCCAGGCGCCGCTGTGGGCGTACGCGGTGATGGGACTGGCCGCCCTGCTGGTCTTTGCCGCGCCGGTGGGGCTGGGGGCGCTGCTGGCGGTGTTCCTGATGCGGGTGGCCCCGGTGGGCCGCGTGCGCGAGGTCAGCACCGCCCTGGGCGTGCTGATCAGCGCGGGGCTGGTGTACGCCATTCGCGCCCTGCGCCCCGAAGTGCTGGTCCAGCGCCTGCAGGACCCCACGAAGGTCGAAGCGGTGCTGCGCGACTTCGGTGGGCCCGGCAGTCCGCTGTTGCCACCGTCGTGGGCGGCGCAGGGCATCTGGCAGGCCGCGCAAGGCACGCTGGCATGGCCCTTGCTGCCCCTGGTCCTGCTGACGGCCGGGCTGCTGGTGGCCGCCACCCTGCTGGCCGCGCACGCCTACCAGGAGGGCTGGGCCCGCGCGCTGGATTCCAGCACCCCGAAGCTGGACCCTGCCCCCCGCCGCGCAGGACCCCTGGAGCGCCTGCTGGGCCGCCTGGGGCGCGGCGGCAGCCTCGCCGCCAAGGACCTGCGCCTGACCCTGCGCGATCCCACCCAGTGGAGCCAGCTGCTGGTGGTGGTTGCGCTGGCCGGGGTGTATCTGGTGAGCGTGCGCGCGGTGCCCATTCCGGTGCCGCAGTTTCGGGGCATCCTGGGGTATATCCAGCTGGCGTTTCAGGGCTTCATCATTGCCGGGGTGGCCGTGCGGCTGGCTTTTCCAGCCGTCTCCACCGAGGGCCGCGCCTACTGGCTGCTGCGCACCGCGCCCATCTCCGCGCGGCAGATCGTGCTGAGTAAGTTTCTGGGCGTGCTGCCCGTCACCCTCATTCTGGGCCTCGTGATGGGGCTGGTCAGTGCAGCGGCCATGGGCCTGGGGCCCACGCTGTTTGCGCTCAGTGCCCTGGTGAGTGTCAGCAACGCGTTTGTCATCACGGCGCTGGGCGTGGGGCTGGGCGCGGCGGCCCCCAGATTCGAGGCTGACAACCCGGCGGAAATTGGCGTGAGCCCCGGCGGCCTGGCCTTTATGGGCCTGAGCCTGCTGTATTCGGTGGTGTGCCTTTTGCTGCTGGCCCGCCCAGCGGCGGCCAGTGTGCTGCGCCCGGAACTGTTTCCGGGGTATTCTGCGCTGTGGACGCTGGAGGGGGGGCTGGGGCTGCTGGGGCTGGCGCTGGCGACCGTGCTGGGCACGTGGCTCAGTTTGCGCCTGGGCTGGGAGCGGCTGGAGCGGTGGGAGTAGGCGGGTGGACGTACGCGCCAGGCAGACCGCCAGCGTGCGCCCCACGCGCCACTCATACGAGTTCCGAACAATTCCGTCATGTGTTCCGGAATTGTTCCGACGGGATGGCGAAGAAAAGAATGCGGATGTCCGGAAATTGAAGGAACAGCCCCCTTCTTCACGGATGTAAGGGAAATGGACGGAAGCGTCTGAGCCGCAGAGGCCGGCTGCCCAGGTGACCGCCCCACAACAACCCGCCGCCCCTCTGACAGGGCGGCGGGTCCGTACTCGGGGGCTCAGGCTGGGAACGGAAGGGCGCGCCGCTCAGCTGGCCTGGGCCACGGCCGGGGGCGGGGCGCAGCGGCCCACAGCCTGCACCAGTGCCAGCGTGGGGCGCAGGCAGGGCAGGAACTGGCCCAGAAACACCAGATCATCCTGCAGGGGCAGCAGGTCCAGGCCCTCGCCGGGGCTCAGGGCCTGGGGTGGGGTCAGGGTATACGCGCGGGCCAGCAGCGCACACGCCTGGGGCAACTGCCCGGCGCGGGCCTGGGCGGCGGCCTCGTGGTACAGCTGGGTGGGAGAAGAAGGACTGGGGGCAGGCCGTGGGGTCATGGGTCACGTCTCTGGGGAAAAATGGCGCAGGCAGGGGCAGCTGGGAAGGGGCGCAGCGGCCCGTTTCTGGGGGCAGCATAGCCGCCCATCGGTTATGGTCAGGTTATGGCTGGGGTCAGGGGATTGGGGGCACTGGAGGGGGGTCAGTTTGGGCTGGTCCTGACCGAACTGCGCGGGCGCATGGACCTCTCGCCTGCGGAGCTGGCGGTACTGGGCACAGCGGAACTGGCGCTGGGCGCCTATCCGGAAGCCGAACTGCACCTGTTGCGGCCCCATCTGGCCGGGGAGATGCGGGCGACAGTCGGTTACGGCACGGTTTTGCTGGAGGTGGGCCGCTGGACCCAGGCCCGTGACCATCTGGAGCGGCATGTGGCGGCCCTGAGCCCCGAGTGGGCCGCCGAGGCGCAGCACACGCTGGCCGCGCTGGACCTAGAAGAGGGCTGGTGGGCGCGCGCCGCCGAGCGGGCCGAGGCGGCGGCGCGGGACCTGCTGGCGCTGGGGCTGGAACGCCGCGCCGCCGGGCCGCTGGTCACCATGGCCTGGGCCTGCGCGCGGCACGGGCAGCTGGCCCGCGCCGAGGGCGCCCTGCAGATCGCCCTGAGTGTGCTGCCCGAATACCCCGACCCCGCCGAGCGGGCCATGGCCCTGGCCACCCTGGGCTGGGCCCAGGCGGTGGCGGGGCGCGCAGCGGAGGCGCAGGGGCACCTGGAGCGCGCCAGCCAGTTGCTCAGCACCGAGCAGGTGCACGCCCAGCGCTTTGTGTGGGCCGCGCGCGCCGATGTGGCCGCCTGGACCGGGGACCACGCGGCCGAGCAGGCGCTGGTGGACGCGGTAGCGGCCACCCTGGGCCCGCTGACCCCGCCCGACAGCCGCTGGGGCCGCTGGGTGGGCCTGCGCCGCGTGGCCCTGAGCCGCCGCGCCGGGCAGTGGAGTGCGGCGCTGCGCGGGCTGGCCCTGCTGCCCCCGGGCGCCGAGACCCTGTGGGAGCGCGGCGCGCTGCTGTGCGACCTGGCCGAGGGCCCCGCCGCCACCGAAGCCCTGCAAGCCGCCCTGGCGGCGTTCCGGGCCCGGGGACAGCTGCTGGGCGAGGCGCGGACCCTGGCCGTGCTGTGCCGCGCCGCCGGGCCCCCGGACGCGCCGGACCTGGCCCGGCAGGCCCTGGACGCGGCGCTGCGCAGCCCCCTGCTGCTGCCGGTGCGCGCTGTGCTGGACGAGGTGGCCGCCGCCCTGGCCGGCCAGCCGCTGTCGGCAGCCCTGGGCGCGTATCTGGAGGCCGCGCGGGCGCACGTGCAGCCCCCGGCGCCGCCCCCCACCGTGCAGGTGCAGACCCTGGGGAGCGCGCAGGTGTGGCTATCCGGCCAGCCGGTGCGGGCCCCGGCGGCGCTGCTGGCCTGCCTGGGCCTGTGCGGACCGCTGGACCGCGCTGCCCTGCAGCTGCACCTGTATCCGGACCGGGCACCTGCCGCTGCCAGCAGCGCCGTCAAGCAGGACATCTACCGCTGCCGTCAGGCCCTGGGGCCGCACAGTATCGTCAGTGAGGGCGCGCACCACACCAAGCGCTACCGGCTGGGCCCCGCCTACCACTGGCTGCTGGATGTGGCCGAGGTGCAGCGCGGCGCGGCCAGCCTGGACCCGGTGCGGGCCTTCGGGGGGCGGCGTGGTCCCTTCCTGCCCGGCGTGGATTCCGATTGGAGCCAGGGCGTTCAGGCGCAGCTGGACGCCGCCACCGAGGCCATGGTGCCCGCACTGCTGGCCATCTACCGGCGCGAGGGGCTGACGGCCAACATGGGGCACCTGGTGGCCCAGTTTGCCCAGGTGTACCCCGACCATCCCCGCCTGGCTGAGTTCCGGGTGCTGGCGAGCACCCCGCTGGAAACGTCCGCTGGCTGAGGTTCCGGGAGAAGTGGGCGCAAGTGGCCACGGCGCGGGGGCCAGACGAAAGGCCCGCGTCCCGGAGAGCAGGGGAGAGGGCGCCATATAGCCCCAGGGCCGCCCCGCTTTCGTTCCTCGCCTACGCGACCGCCTGGACACGCCCGGGGGGCTGCGCGCCTATAGCTTTTCATCCAGGTTTCCGGCCCCTTTGTCTGCGGCCTTTTCCCCGGCCCTACCCTCGTTCGCGCAGCGCGGTGTCCGGGCTCAGGGCGCCGTGCATCAGCAGGCTGAAGCGCTCCTGCCAGTCGCGCAGCACCTCGCGCTGGTCGCGGTGGCCGCCGTGCAGCAGGGCCAGGATAAAGGCGTCCACCAGCAGCACACTCAGCAGCTGCACGTTGGCCTCGGGGCGCAGCCGGCCCTGGGTTTGCATGGCCAGCAACACCGGCTGCACCAGGGCCGCCAGGGTCAGGGCGGTGCGCAGGCCGTCACCGGGGCGGGTCAGTCCTCCTTCACGGGCAGCGCCGGGTTGATCGGGGGCGGCGCCCAGCACCGCCTGCCCCACCGCGCCCACCAGGTGGCGGTAGCGCACCCCCAGGTCGGCCATGCGCGCGGTCACCCGGTCCCACACCAGCTGCGGGTTGGCCCCGGCGCGCAGGCGCTCCAGGGCGTCGTCCCGGCTGGCCTGCACCGCCTTTTCAAAGTGGGCCAGCAGCATATGCACCTTGCTGGGAAAGTAGCGGTACAGGTTGGTGCGGCTCACATACGCCGCGCGCGCGATGTCCTGCGCGCTGATCTCGTCCAGGCTGCTGCGGGCAAACAGCTCAAAGGCGGCGCGGGCAATGCGCTCGCGCCGGGCCTCGTCCTGTTCCTGGCGGTCCACCTTCACGCCTGTCAGTTTAGCGCCGCGCCCCTGGCGCGACCATAAGCCGGGCCTTCACCCTGCCGGGGGGGCGCGCTCCACTCCGGAGCATACCCCGGAAAGCGTGGCGGGGGCTGTAAGGTGCTCGCATGACAGGCTCATGACCGGCGGCCTACAGTGGAGGGCACCGGAGCGCAACCCCACCCTCCGGGAAAAGGAAGAGGTGAACGCCGTGCACATCTACAAGCTGTCAGGCCGGAACGTCGAAGTCACTGATGCCATGCGGGACTATGTCGAGGACAAGCTCTCCCGGCTGGACCGTTTCAACGACCAGATCACCGACGCGCGGGTGACCCTCACCGTGCGCGACGTGCGCGACGCCGCCCGCCGCAACCGTGTGGAAGTGCAGCTGAACGTGCCCAACGGCATTATCCGGGCCGAGGAGCACCACGCGGACATGTACGCCGCCATTGACCGCGCCAGCGACGTGCTGGAGCGCCAGCTGCGCAAGTTCAAGACGCGCTACCTCAAGCACCGCCACGACGCCGCCCCCCAGCCCGAACCGGGCCCGGCCGAGGCCGATGTGGACGCCGGACTGGACGATGTGGCCGAGTTCCAGCCGGAGATCGTGCGCCAGAAGCGCTTCGAGATGCGGCCCATGAGCCCTGAGGATGCGGTGGCCCAGATGGAAGCGCTGGGCCACGACTTTTACGTGTTCATGAACATGAAAACCGGTATCTGCGGCGTGGTGTACCGCCGCAAGGACGGCCATTACGGCCTGATTGAACCCAGCGCATAAGGGCGCGCGGGCGCCTGACCGGCCCACCCGGAGGGGAGCGTGTTCCCGGGTGGGCCGGTCTGCTACGCTGCGGCGTCGTGATCGCCCACGTGATCAATCCCGGAAGCAGCAGCGTGAAGCTGGCCTGCGCGGCCCTGGCCCCCAGCGCCAACCCCGCGCTGCCGGGGCAGCTGCGCGTGCAGCTGACCCGCGCCGAACTGCCGCTGGACGCGCCGCCCAGCCCGGCCAGGGTGCCCGCCCTGGCCCAGGCCATCCTGGCCCTGACCGCCGACTGGCCCGCCCCCGACGCGGTGGTGGGGCGCGGCGGCTTTATTGGCCGGGTGCCCACCGGCACCTACCGCGTGACCGAGGAACTGGCAGCCTACGCGGTGCAGGGCGAGGCCGGGCAAGAACCCCCCAATCTGGGCGGCCCGCTGGCCCTGGCAGTGGCGCGCGGGCGCGGCGTGCCCGCCTTTATCGTGGACCCCCAGAGCGCCGATGAGCTGCTGCCCGAAGCCCGCCTGACTGGCCTGCGTGGGGTAACCCGCCGGGGCGAATTCCACGCCCTGAATGCCCGCGCCGTGGCCCGGCGCGCCGCGCATGAGGTGGGCAAGCGCTTCCACGAGGCGCGGGTGGTGGTGGCGCACCTGGGGGCCACCACCAGCGTGACCGCCTTTGATCAGGGCCGCGCGGTGGACACCACGGGCGCCGGCGCCGACGGTGGACCGCTGGGCGCCATGCAAAGTGGCCCGGTGCCGGCGCGGGCCCTGCTGCGCCTGGCTGCCGAGCAGGGCGAGCGCGCCCTGGCCGGGCTGGCCAGCGAGGGCGGCTTTCTGGCCCTGACCGGCAGCGCCAACCTGCGCGACCTGGAAGCGCGCGCTCCCAGCGACCCGGAGGTGCAGGCGGCCATGGGCGCGTTCGTGCATCAGGTGGCCAAGGCCCTGGGCGAGCAGACCGGCGCCCTGAGCGCCCGGCCCAACGCCATTGTGTTGACCGGCGGCATTGCCCGCTGGGACGAGCTGATGGACCGCATTGAGCGCCGCGTGGCCTGGATGGCGCCCGTGTTCATCATGCCCGGCGAGGTGGAACTTGAAGCGCTGGCCGAGGGGGCCGGCCGGGTGCTGCTGGGCCTGGAAGCGGCGCGCGAGTGGACCCCGCCCGGGGTGGTGCGTGGCCCGGCGTAGGCCCCTGCGCGCGCCGGAGCCCATCCGGGCCACGAGCATGTGGCGGGTGGATCAGGTGTTTCTGGCCCGGCGCGGCCTGCGGGTGGAGGTGACCTGTTCGCTGGTCAACGACCAGGGGGGGCTGCGCAACCTGTCTGTCACGGCGCCCACCGAGGACCCCGCCGCCGCCATTCGCCACGCGGCGCGCTTTATTGCCGGCAAGGGCAACGTGAGCGGCGCCCGGCAGGCCCGGGTGCGCTGGGTGCGCGAACAGGCCACCACCGAGCAGGACGCCCTGATCCGCGACCGCCTGCTGGAAGACGAGTTTCTGGACGAATTTGAAGAGACCCTGGCAGCGGTGCGCGACCAGCAGCGGTAGAGAAGGCCGCCAGCTCAGCAGCTGGACCCTGTTTCGCACCTCCTCCTGATTTGTGCCGCGCCCGCCGGAGGCGGCGGGCGGCCCCCTGCTACACTTCGCCGGTGACCGTGCCACCGTCTGCCGCGCCCCTGTTCATCCTGGGCATTGACACCTCCTGCGACGACACGGGCGTGGGCGTGGTGGAGCTGAGCGCCGGGCGCGTGCAGGTGCGCGCCAACCGGGTGTGGTCCCAGACCGTGCATGCCCAGTACGGCGGCGTGATGCCTGAACTGGCCAGCCGCGAACATGTGGAGCGTATAGACGCGATTGTGGGCGAGGCGCTCTCGGAAGCGGGCCTGGGGATAACGGACCTCGGCGCGGTGGCCGCGACCTCCGGCCCCGGGCTGGTGGGCGCGCTGCTGGTGGGGCTGATGTACGGCAAGGGGCTGGCCCAGGCGCTGGACGTGCCCTTCTACGCCGCCCACCACCTGGAAGGCCACATCTATGCGGCGGCCAGCGACGCCGAGCTGCGCGCGCCCTACCTCGCGCTGGTGGTCAGCGGCGGCCACACCCACCTGTTCGACGTGCCGCGCGAGGGCGAATACGTGCTGATCGGCGCCACGCGCGACGACGCGGCCGGCGAGGCCTTTGACAAGGTGGCCCGCCTCGCCGGGCTGGGCTATCCCGGCGGCCCGGCCATCTCGGCAGCGGCGGCGCGCGGCAATCCGGACGCCGTGCCCTTCAAGGAACCGTTGAAGGGCCAGAGCGGCTTTGATTTCAGCTTCAGCGGCCTGAAAACAGCGGCCCTGCTGGCGCACCGGGCCGGCGCGGCCCCCGATGATCTGGCCGCCAGCTTTCAACGCGCGGCGGTGCAGACCCTGGTCAAGACCACCGTCCGCGCCGCCGGGGCCACCGGGCGCGGCACCGTGGTGGTGTCGGGCGGGGTGGCCGCCAACCGCGCCCTGCGCGAGGCGTTTGCCGCCACCGGCCTGCGGGTGGTCTTCCCGGGCCCCGGCCTGAACACCGACAACGGCGCCATGATCGCCCTGGCCGCCGCCGCCGCCGTCCAGGCGGGCCGCGCGCCCAGTGCGCTCAGCGAGGGCGCGGTGGCCTACGCCCCGCTGGCGGGGGGTGTGGGTCGTGGGCTGTAGGGGGTAGAGAGCAAAGGGCCCGGCGCAACAGCGACCGGGCCCCTGGTTGTCCTACAGCCCACACCCTAGAGCCTACACCCCTCTTTACGCGCTGGCTTTCGTGCTTCCCCGCGCGGCCTTGGCTTCCTGGGCCAGCTGGCGGCGCAGGATCTTCATGGCGGCCGTCTTGGGCAGTTCGGTGCGGAATTCCACGCTGCGGGGCACCTTGTAGGCGCTCAGCAGGCCCTTGCAGTGGGCAATCAGGTCGGCTTCCGTGGCGCTCTGGCCGGGCTTCAGGGCCACCACGGCGTGCACGCTCTCGCCCCGGTACTCGTCGGGCAGGCCCACGGCCGCCGCTTCCAGCACCGCCGGGTGAGTCATCAGGGCCTCTTCCACCTCACGGGGGTAAATGTTGAAGCCGCCCGCGATAATCAGGTCTTTCTTGCGGTCCACGATGCGGAAATAGCCGTCCTCGTCCATGGTGGCCATGTCGCCGGTCATCAGCCACGTGTGCCCGAACGCCTCGCGCAGGGTCTTGGCAGTC
Organism: Deinococcus arcticus; assembly: GCF_003028415.1. Classification (NCBI taxonomy): domain Bacteria; kingdom Thermotogati; phylum Deinococcota; class Deinococci; order Deinococcales; family Deinococcaceae; genus Deinococcus; species Deinococcus arcticus. The sequence continues at coordinate 10,820 of NZ_PYSV01000009.1, read as the reverse complement.
TCGTCGGGGCGCTGCCAGTAGCCCTTCATGATCATGGGGCCGGCCACCCACAGCTCGCCCACCTCGCCCGGCTGCACCGGCTGGCCGCTGTCATCCACCACCACGGCGTCCACGCCCGGCATGGGCAGGCCAATGCTGCCTTCTTTCTGGGCTCCGAAAATGGGGTTGGTGTGGGTGCAGGGGCTGGCCTCGGTCAGGCCGTAGCCCTCCACCAGATTGGCCCCGCCCGTGATTTCCTTGAAGCGCCGGGCCGTTTCCAGCAGCAGCGGCGCCGACCCGCTGATGCAGGCGCGAATGCAGGTCAGGTCGTGCTTGGGGGTGTCGGGGTGGTTGTTGATGGCGTTGTACAGCGTGGGCACGCCTGGAAACAGCGTGGCGCCCGAGGCCGTGATCTGCGAGAGCACCATCTTCAGGTCACGCGGATTGGGCACCAGGGCCACGGTCGCGCCGATCAGGATGCTCAGGTTCATGGCCACCGTCATGCCGTACACGTGGAAAAACGGAATGGCCGCCAGCGTCACCTCCTGGCCGTCGCGCAGATCGGTCATCCAGCCCCGGGCCTGCTCGCAGTTGGCCACAAGGTTGCGGTGGGTGAGCATGGCGCCCTTGGGCACGCCGGTGGTGCCGCCGGTGTACTGCAGCAGCGCCACGTCGTCCGCGCTGATGGGCACGGGTTGTGGGTTGGGCGCCTGCGAGGCCACCACCTTGGTCAGGCTCAGGGTGCGCTCGCCGTAGGGAACCTTGACCCAGGTGCCGTCCTTGCGCGCCTTGAGGGGATACAGCAGGCTCTTGGGAAAGGGCAGGGCGTCTTGCACCCCGGTCACCAGCACCCGCTTGACCGGCACCCGCGCGGCAATCTCTGCGTAGCGCGGATAGAAGGTGTCCAGCATCACCAGGGTCTCGCTGCCGCTGTCGGTGAGCTGGTGTTCCAGTTCGCTGGGCGTGTACATGGGGCTGGTGTTTACGGCCACGGCGCCTGCCAGCAGCGTGCCGTAAAACGCCACCACGAACTGCGGCATGTTGGGCAGCATGATGGACACCCGGTCGCCTTTTTGCACCCCCATCTTCTGCAGCGCGGCGGCAAAGCGCCCGGCGTCCTGCCACAGCTGGCGGTACGAGGTCTTGGCGCCAATAAAGCTCAGGGCCGTGCGGTCCGGGTACTTGCTGGCTGCGCGCTCCAGCAGTTGCGGCAGGGTCAGGCTGCTGGGCACAAAGGTCTGCGGCACGCCCGCTTCGTAGCGGCTGAGCCAGGGACGGGGAAGAGGCTGGGTCATGAAGCGCTCCTGTGGGGGGTGAGAAGGCGAGGAGCCCGGAGCGGCGGAAAAACACCGGGCGGGCGGCGGATGAGCCGAAACTGAAATTAGACTCAGTATAAGCTAAACGCCGCAACGTTCAAGGAGTTTGGTGGAAGGCCCGGGCAGGGGGAAGTGTTACGCCTGAAACGGGCGGCGGCTGCCACACTGGCTCATGCCTGAACTGCCACCACTGGACCATGTTCGTTACCTGAAAGAAGTCCTGGACCTTGCGCGTCAGGGACAGGCGGCCGGCAGCGCCCCGGTGGGCGCCCTGCTGGTGGACGCACGCGGCGAGGTGCTGGTGCGCGGCCACAACCGGGTGGGCCAGCCCCAGACCCCCGGGCGGGTGGGCGGCGCCAGCGTGGCCCACGCCGAGATGGACGTGTTTTTTCAGGTGGGCCACCTGGAAGACCCGGGCAGCCTGACCCTGTACAGCAGCCTGGAGCCCTGCCTAATGTGTGGTGGCGCCAGCGCCCTGCTGGGCATTGGCCGGGTGGTGTGGGCCACGGCAGATCCCTGGGGCGGCTCCGGGCGGCTGCTGCGCTGGGAGGACCATCCCGCCATGCAACAGACCCATGTGGTGCCCATTCCGGACCCGGAACTGGAACGCGAGGGCGCCCGGCTGTTCGCCCCCGAAGCCCGGCGCGCTTTCCCCGAGGAAGGCTGGGCGCTGTGGCGGGCGCGTTATCCCCAGGAAACCGAGGGGCTCTGAGGCGTGGGCGTGCTGGTGGTGGGCAGCCTGAACGTGGACCTGACGGTGGCGGCCCCGCGTATTCCGGCTCCCGGCGAGACGGTGCTGGGTTCAGAGCTGCACGTCTCGCCGGGTGGCAAGGGCGCCAATCAGGCGCTGGCAGCGGCGCGGGCCGGGGCCGCCGTGGCCCTGGTGGGCGCGGTGGGGCAGGACACGTTTGCCCCCCAGGCCCTGCAACTGCTGCGGGCGGCCGGGGTGAAGCTGGACAGCGTGCGCGCGGCGTCCGGCCCCACCGGCGTGGCCCTGATCACAGTGGCGGCCGGGGGTGAAAACGCCATCACGGTGGCCGGCGGCGCCAACGCCGGGGTCACGCCCGGTGACCTGCCGGCCGACCTGGGCCCCCACACCCACCTGCTGCTGCAACAGGAACTGCCCCCGGCGGTCACCCTGGCAGCGGCCCAGCGGGCCCGCGCGGCGGGGCGGCAGGTGCTGCTCAATGCCGCGCCCAGCCGCGACACTGCGCCCGAACTGCTGGCCTGCACCCACCACCTCATCGTGAATGAACATGAACTGGCGGCGCTGGCCGGGGCCGGGGCTGGTGGTGGAGCAGAGGTGGCCGGGCAGGCCCGCGCCCTGCTGGCCCGGGGGCCGGAAGCGGTGACCGTGACCCTGGGCGCGCGGGGCAGCGTGACCGTGACGGCCAGGGCGACCCACGCGCTGCCCGCGCATCCGGTCACCGTGGCCGACACCACCGGGGCGGGCGACACCTTCTGCGGGGTGCTGGCCGCCCGGCTGAGTCGCGGTGATTCACTCTCCCAGGCGCTGCACTGGGCGGGCGTGGCGGCCGCCCTGACCTGCACCCGGCGCGGCGCGCAGGCGGCCATGCCCCTGTGGGCCGAGGTGCAGGCGGCGGGCGCGGCCACACGGCCCACACCCTAGGGTCCACAGCCATGCCCTAGCCTGGGGCCATGCGTTACCGCACCTTCACCGAGCACGATTACGAGGCCCTGCAGGCCCTGGACCTGGAGGCGCAGCGCGGCGCGGACCCGGCGTTTGACGCCCTGGCAGAGCGCGAACGCGACGGCCGCCTGCACACCAGCCTCGCGGCCCTGAAGTTTTACGAACGCAGCGAGCATTCCTTTGTGGCCGAACTGGGGGGCGAGCTGCACGGCTTTGTCCTGGCGCAGTCGGTGTGGCAGGGCGACCGGCCCGTGGTGCTGGTGCGCACCGTGGCTCTGCGCCCCGGCGCCGACGCCCAGGTGGCCGGGGGCCTGCTGCACGCCACCGTGAAAAGCGCCTACGACACCGCCGTGTACGAGGTGCATTTTCCCCTGACCCCCGCGCTGGCCGGGGCAGCCGCCCAGGAAGAAGCCGTGGTGACGGGCAGGTACGCGGTCTGCCACCTGGGCACCCGCGCCCAGACGGCGCCCGGTGAGCGGCTGGACAGGCAGGGCTAGCCAGCCGGGGCTGCCCCCATTCGGGCATCTGGGGCCGGACCTCGCGCCGGTATACTGGGCAGCATGACGAACAAAGCCACCCGCGTACTGCTGGGCGTGCGCGGCATGAGCCGCGAAGCCGGCACCACTGTTTCCGAAGCCCTGGCCGCCCTGCCCGGGGTGGTCAAGGCCACACCGGACGAAGGCCAGATTGAAGTGCATTACGACCCCTCGCAGCTGACCGTCATGGACCTTGTGCGCGCCGTGCGCCGTCAGGGGTTCCTGGCTGGCATGCTCTAGGCCCCGTGGCCCTGGGCTACGTGGGGGTGCTTATCATCCGGGTAGAGATGCCCTGGGTGGGCAACCTGAAAGAAAAACGCGCCCTGGTGCGCCCGGTCGTGGAGCGTCTGAAAGTGCGCTTTCCCCTGACGGTGGCGCGCCTGGACGGCCTAAACGCCCACGACTGGGAAGTGATCGGCGTGGCCACCATCAGCAACGATTACGGCTGGGTGGAAGAAACCCTGCGCATGGCCGCCGATTACATTGCCAAGGAAGGGCCTTACCGCGTGACCTCCGAAGAGGTCACCATTACGCCCCTGGGCGGCGATGAGGAAGAACCGGAAGAGGAAGACGACGTGCTGGACTGAGGGGCCAGGACAGGGTGGGCCGCGTTTCCCGGGAGCGCGGCCCGTTGTGCTGGTCGGCTGATACGGACTGCGACCCTATCGTTGGCAGAAACGATTCCATTCGAGCGGATTCGGGGAGCGGCTGCGCAGCGCGAGGGGGGGAAAACACGTCCCCCCGGGCGTGGCGTGAGCACTCCGGTTCTGTTCCGGACTGTGGGCGTTCCAGAGGGAATCCGTCTCATACGGGTTCCGAAAAGTTCCGTAACACGTTGCGGAACTTTTCCGACCAGAGGGAGCAGGAAAAGATGCGGATTTCCGGGAATTGGAGGAACATCCGGCTCTTTCCGGGATGTGACGGAAATGGACGGAATCCGTCTCATACGGACGGCCATCCATGTCCGGAACATCCGGGAAGAAGGGGGCTGTTCCCCGCCTTGGGCTGGGGGCGGTCCAATGCCCGGATAGCCGTCTCCCTTCCTGCTCCGCCGCGCTGCGCGTCCCTCTGGTCGGAACAATTCCGTCATGTGTTCCGGAATTTTTCGGAACTCGGATGAGACGGGGTTCAGGTGAGCCGAAGGCCAGGGGGGAGCGAACTCGCGGAGCGACGGGGCTCCGGCGACAGAAAAGCACCCCTGCGCCCTGCTGCATCTGCCTTGGCATCCGAGGCGTCCTGTAAAGAGGGTGGTTGTGGCTGTCCCTGCCTGCGTTGGGTTTTGTGCGGTTGAAGTGGAGCGGCAACCAGGACAGCCTCTCTGCACCTGTGAGGCGCCTCCCCCCAGCGGCAGGCCGTACCCTGAAGGACATGACGCCCACCCTCGTGATCGTGCCCGGCCTGGGTGACAGCGGCCCGGACCACTGGCAGACCCGCTGGCAGCAGCAGTTTGGGGCCGCCCGCGTGCGCCAGGACGACCCGGACCATCCCACAGTCCAGGGCTGGGCTGCGCGGCTGCAGGCAACTATTGACGCCACGCCCGGCGACCTGATACTGGTGGGCCACTCCTGCGGCGTGCTGACCATCGTGCACTGGGCTGCCCAGACCGGCGGGAACGAACGGGTGCGCGGCGCCCTGCTGGTGGCCCCCACCGATGCCGAGGCTCCAGAGACGGCGGCCCTGTACCCGGCCGTGGCCGCCCTGGCGCCGGTCCCGCTGGCCCCACTGCCCTTCCCGGCCCTGGTGGTGGCCAGCGAGAACGATCCTTACGCGTCTTTTGCCCGCGCCGAACTGGTGTCGGCGGGCGAGGCGGGGCACCTCAACGTGGCCAGCGGGCACGGCGACTGGCCCGACGGCGAGGTGCTGCTCTCCGAGGTCCTGCACGCCTGGACCCCGCCCGAGGTGGTGCGCTTCTAAGTCACTCGCTGCCAAGCCCCCGATCAACCGAGCGAAGCAAGTCTCGAAAAAAGGACGTTGCACCGGGAGTGGAGACTTTGCGGTGCTCTCCTGCAAAGTCGTAACGTGAGGTGCAACGTCCTTAAGTCCCTCGCTGCCAAGCCCCCGATCAACAGCGAACGACTGAGCCACAGCAAAGCCGCCCCGGCGCTCTAGCCCGGGGCGGCTGTACGTGTGTGGGGTTACGCGCTGGCGATCTCGGCGCTGTGTTTGTCCAGCAGGGCTTCAAAGGCGCGCTTGGGCTGGGCGCCTACCACGCCTTCCACCGGCTGACCATCCTTGAAGAGAATCAGGGTGGGGATGCTCATCACGCGGTACTGGCCCTGGGTGACCGGGTTCTCGTCCACGTTCAGTTTGGCAATCTTCACCCGGCCCTCGTACTGGCTGGCCAGTTCCTCAATGACAGGGGCGATGATCCGGCAAGGACCGCACCAGGGGGCCCAGAAGTCCACCAGGGTCAGGCCCTGACCGATTTCGTCCTTGAAGGTGCTGTCCGTGAGTTCCACAGGCTTCATGCTCCGACTATACGCCTGAGCCCACAGCGGCGGATATGCCGCGTATGGACGCCCTGCTCACCTGTTGTTTAACCGCCGTGAGCTGGGCCCCAATTGCGGCCCCAGGCAGCGCCGGGGCGCTAGGCTGGGGGCATGTCGCACCCTCCATTCCGCGCGGCCCTGGAACGGGGCGCGGCCCTGTTCGCCGCCGGGCACTGGTGGGAGGCCCACGAAGCCTGGGAAGCGCCGTGGCTGACCGCCCGTGGCCCGGACCGCGCCTTTCTGCAGGCCCTGATTCTGCTGGCCGCCGCCCTGCACAAGCGCTGGCACCACGGCAGCGCAGCGCACCGCAACTTCTTCAAGGCCGAGCGGTATCTGCAGACCCTGCCCGGTGGGTACGCGGGCGTGGACCTCGCGCGGCTGCGCGCCGAGGTGTGGGCGGCCCTGCACGATCCGGCCCTGCGCCCCGCCCTGCAGCCCTGGCCCGGTCCAGAGGCCCCGGAGCCCGCAGGGGTGGACCCGTAACGCGTGCCTGTGCCGCTGGCGGCGCATGATCCGGTGCTCCGGGCCCCGGGCGCGGCGGCGCGATCAGGTATCCTGAGCGCGCGAGCGGCGGGCGTTGCGCGCTGAGCGTACCGACCGGCCCGGCCGCACAGGAGAAGCAGACCAATGGAACGTATTGCACTTTTTATTGATGGCGCCAATGTGTACGCCGCCGCCAAGCGGCTGGGCTGGAATTTCGATCACCGCAAGATCCTGGATTACTTTGCAGCCCAGGGCACGCTGCACAACGCCTTTTATTACACCGCCGTGCCGGTGCCTATGGACGACAAGCAAAAGCGCTTTACCGACGCCCTGACCTACATGGGCTACACCGTGCGCACCCGGCCGCTGCGCGAGGTGTCTGATGACAGCGGCGAGGTGTCGCGCCGCGCCAGCCTGGACATAGAGATCGTGACGGACCTGCTGCTGACCAGCGACCGGTTTGATACCGCCGTGCTGCTGACCGGCGACGGCGATTTCGAGCGACCCGTTGAGGCCCTGCGCGCCCGCGGCAAGCGCGTGGTGGTGGCCTGCATTGCCGAGATGACCAGCGCCGAGCTGCGCAACGCCGCCGACGAGTACGTGGATTTCAAGGACATCCGCGAGCAGGTGGAGCGCCCCGGCTACCGCCTGCCCAGCAGCCAGCGCGCCGAGCCCCGGCCCTTCTACGCCTCGGCGGCGCTGAGTGACCCCGATGACCGCTAAAGTCCCCGGCCGCCTGCCGGTGGCGCTGGACGCCATGGGCGGCGACCACGGCCCGGTGCCCAACGTGGACGGCGCGGTGCAGGCCGCCCGCGCCGGCGTGGGGGTGCTGCTGGTGGGCGACCGCGTGAAACTGCACGCCGAACTGGGCAAGTACCCGGGCAGCGGCAGCCTGCCCCTGGAGGTCGTGGAGGCAGGCGACGTGATTGGCATGGAGGAGCACGCCAGCGATGTGCGGCGGCGCACCGGGGCCAGCATCAATGTGGCCACCCGCCTCGTCAAGGACGGCCGGGCCTGCGCGGCGGTCAGCATGGGGCACAGCGGCGCCACCATGGCCTCGGCGCTGCTGACCCTGGGGCGGGTGCGTGGGGTGGAGCGTCCCGCCATCCTCACCCACCTGCCGGCCCAGGGCGGCTTTACCACCCTGCTGGACGTGGGCGCCAACGCCGATGTGAAGGCCAGTTACTACGCCCAGTGGGCGCAGCTGGCCACCGTGTACCTGCGCGTGGTGGAGGGCCGCGAGGCGCCCACGGTGGGCCTGCTGTCTATTGGCGAGGAAGACCACAAGGGCAGCGCCCTGGTTCTGGAAGCCCACGGGCTGCTGCGGGCCCTGCACGGCCAGGGCATTCACTTTCACGGGAACGTGGAGGGCCGCGACATCTTCCGCAACACCACCGACATCGTGGTAACCGACGGTTTTACCGGCAACGTGGTGCTGAAACTGGCCGAGGGCGAGGCCAAGGTGCTGTTTGGCTGGGTGCGCGAGGCCCTGACCAGCACCGTGAAGGCCAAGCTGGGTGCCCTGCTGGTGCGCGGCGCCCTGCGCGGCCTGGCCGAGCGCATGGACCCCAGCACCTACGGTGCCAGCCTGCTGATTGGCGTGCGCGGCCTGACTTTTATCGGTCACGGCAGCGCCGATGCCCGCGCGGTGAAAAATGCCCTGCTGCGCGCTGAACGCGCCCATGAAGCCGAGCTGATTCCGCGCCTGGAAGCGGCCATGGCGCAGGTGTCGCCCTGACCGTATGGGGCGGCCAGCGTCAGGGGCCGCCCCGGCATTCATACAACCAGGGGACCACGTATTAAGGTGGTCGTCATGCTGGCTGAACTGAGCATTCAACTCACCAAACCCCAGGTGTGGCTGGGGCTGGCGCTGAGCGCGCTGGCCGCCTACGCCATCTACCGCTTTGGGCGCACGCTGCTGCGCGCGCTGGAACCGCATGTGCCGGCCTCGTTGCGCCCGGCCCTGAAGTGGATCTGGCTGCTGCTGGTGACCGTGAGCTGGCTGGCGGTGGCCACCTTCGTGGCGTACCTGCCCAGCGTGCCGGTGCTGTTCGAGCTGGGCCGGGAAATCACGAGTGGGTTTCGCCACACCGCCGGGCAACTGCTGGTGGTGCTGGCCCTGGTGCTGATCGCCTGGAATCTGGTGGGCGCGCTGACCGGCCGCATTGTCCCCGATGAGGAATTCAACCGCCGTACGGTGCGCGTGCAGACCCTCAAGGGCGTGGTGGAAAGCACCCTGCGGGTGGTGGTGGTGGTGATTGGCCTGATTGCGGCGCTGCAGGCGCTGGGCGTGAACGCCACCAGCCTGCTGGCGGGGGTCTCGGTGCTGGGGCTGGCGGTGGGCTTCGGCGCCCAGAGCCTGATCAAGGACGTGTTCAACGGCTTTTTCATCCTGCTGGAGGATCAGTATGGGGTGGGCGACGTGATCACGGTCAACACCGGCCTGATCACCGGAACGGTGGAGCGGGTGAACCTGCGCGTGACGGCCATGCGCGCCCTGGACGGCACGGTGCATATCGTGCCCAACGGCCAGATTCTGACCGTCAGTGTGAGCAGCAAGGACTGGTCGCGCGTGGTGGCCACTGTGGACGTGACCTACAACGCCAACATTGACGACGCCCTGCGCGTGCTGGAAGCCGTGAGCACCGAACTGTACGAGGCCGAGGAATGGAAGGGCTTTTTCCTGGAAGCCCCCGAGATTCAGGGGGTGACGCGACTGGCGCCCGACGGCGTGACCCTGCGCGCCCTGTTCAAGGTGCAGCCCAAGAGCCAGTACGCCATTGGCCGGGAGTTTAACCGCCGCATCAAGATTGCCATGGACGAGGCGAACATTGAGATTCCCTTTCCGCAGCGCAGCCTGAACTTTGGCGGCGCCCCCATTGAAATCAAGCTGACCCGCGAGGACCTGCGGGGCGACGCCCGCACCGCCCAGGACCGCACCCACGCCCCGGTCAAGCCTGCCGAAACCCGTGATCCGGAAGAAGGGGAGGGCATGAATAGCTGAGGGCAAGGGGCCTGGGCACTGAGGGTCCACTCCAGCTGACTTCGGTCACTCTGTTCCGGCGGTGGCCTGCGCCCTTCCAGAACACGCTGCGCCCCTCTCTAGGTCCCTCGCTGCCAAGCCCCCGATCAACCGAGCGGGCTGGAACAGTTGCGCCGCAGCGCGAGTCTCGAAAAAAGGACGTGGCACCGGGCGTGGAGACTGTTCGGTGCTCTCCTGAACAGTCGCACCGTGAGGGGCAACGTCCTTAACTGGGGCGCGGCGCCTTTCACTTCCTAGTCTCTCTAGCCCGGCAGGGTGGCCGGCGCCGGGGGGGCGGGCGGCAGCGGGTCCAGCTCATGGCCCTGCAGCACGGCGCTGAACTCCTCGCCACTCAGGGTTTCGCGCACCAGCAGTACGCTCACAATCTCGTGTACGCGCGGCAGGTGCTCGCGCACCAGGGCCACGGCCCGGGCGTAGGCGGCGTCCAGCAGCGCGCGCACCTCCTCGTCGACGGCGAAGGCGGTGGCCTCGCTCATGGGCAGGGGCTGGGCGCCGCCGCCCAGGTAGTCGCCCTGGTCGCTGGCCAGCGCCACCTTGCCAATGCGCGCGCTCATGCCCCATTCAGTCACCATGCGCCGCGCCAGCCCCGTCGCCTGCTGAAAGTCGTTCTGGGCACCTGTGGTCACGTCCCCGAACACCACCTCCTCGGCCGCGCGGCCCGCCAGCGCCACGGCCAGCATGTCTTCGAGGGCGGGGCGCGTGACGTGCAGGCGGTCGTCGGCGTCCGGCATCATGTAGCCCGCCGCACGGCCCCGGGGCACGATAGTCAGTTTGGCCACCCGGTTGGCATGGGGGAGGAGTTGGGCAGCGAGGGCGTGACCGACCTCATGAAAGGCGGTGACCTTGCGGTCGGCTTCGCGCACCACCAGACTGCGCCGCTCCGGGCCCATCAGCACCCGGTCTCTGGCTTCATCCACATCCCGCATCGTGATGCGCCCCCGCCCCGAGCGCGCCGCCAGCAAGGCCGCCTCATTCAGCAGATTCTCCAGGTCCGCGCCCACCATCCCCGCTGTGCGCCGGGCCACCACACCCAGGTCCACCCCCGCGTCCAGGGGTTTCTTGCGGGCGTGAATGCGCAGGATCATCTCGCGCCCCCGCACGTCGGGGGCGTCCACCACCACCTGCCGGTCAAAGCGTCCCGGGCGCAGCAGCGCGGCGTCCAGGACATCGGGGCGGTTGGTGGCGGCCAGAATGATCACCTCCTGTCCACTGCCAAAGCCGTCCATCTCGACGAGGAGCTGATTGAGGGTCTGTTCGCGCTCATCGTTGCCGCCCTGGAAGCCCAGACCACGTTTGCGGCCGACGGCGTCAATCTCGTCAATA